>DMZE01000107.1 GCA_003492055.1 Cellvibrionales bacterium | reverse complement strand
TCTCTAGGCGCATACCTAACGATAGACCATGCGAACCCAATACGTCTTTAATTTCAGTTAGTGACTTCTTACCTAAGTTCGGAGTCTTTAGTAATTCAACTTCTGTGCGTTGAATGAGGTCACCAATGTAATAAATATTCTCTGCTTTTAAGCAGTTTGCCGAACGTACAGTTAATTCTAAATCATCAACTGGACGCAACAAGATAGGATCAATCTCTTCTTCTTGTTGAGCTGGCTCAAGTTCTTTTTCGCCTTCAAGGTCAACAAATACTGCAAGCTGCTGCTGCAAGATAGTTGCCGCACGACGGATAGCTTCTTCAGAATCTAAAGTACCGTTAGTTTCTAAATCAATAATCAATTTATCAAGGTCAGTTCGCTGCTCAACACGCGCACTATCAACGACGTAAGAAACACGACGTACTGGGCTGTAAGAAGCATCTAACTGTAAACGGCCAATCGCTTTTGATTCATCATCGTCAGTTTCACGAGAATCGACTGGCTGATATCCACGACCCGATGTTACTGTCAGTTTCATTGACAACTCACCAGTACCATTTAAGTGAGCAATAACATGATCAGGATTTTTAATTTCAATTTCATGGTCAAGTTGAATATCGCGTGCCGTTACAACACCAGGACCTTTTTTATTCAAAGTAAGAACAGTTGAATCGCGATCATTCATGATCACAGAAACACCTTTAAGGTTAAGCAATATTTCGATTACGTCTTCTTGAACACCTTCGATAGCACTGTACTCATGTAACACACCATCAATTTCAACATCACTGATGGCTGAGCCTGGCATAGAAGATAAAAGAATTCGACGTAAAGCATTCCCTAGCGTATGACCAAAACCGCGCTCCAGCGGTTCCAACGTAATTTTTGCTCGCGTTTCGCTGAGCTCTACAACATCGATAAGACGTGGTGTTAGAAAATCGCTGCCTGCACTTAGCATATCGTTACCTGTAATTTGATAAACTGATTTCTGGACTGTGTTTCTACATAAAATGGGTGAGGAAACCTCTAACCCATTTCTTTACCCGTTATTTTTGTTTAAACGCTCATTTTCAAGTACTGCAGCAGAGAACTAAATAATAGGACTCTGAGTTCCTAAACAAACGATTAAGCCAAAAGCTGGGCGTGGTATGCGCAAATAACGGCAACCCACATAGAAACCACGCTTATTACTTAGAGTACAATTCGACTATCAAGCTCTCATTGATCTCTGAGGGCAAATCTGCACGCTCTGGCGCTGATTTGTAAGTCCCTGAAAAACTACTTTCGTTGATATCAATCCAATCAACGTGACCACGCTGCGCCGCCAACGACATAGCCGCAGAGATACGCAATTGCTTCTTAGCTCGCTCACGAACCGATACAACATCACCGACTTGAACTTGGTATGAAGCAATGTTAACCACTTTATCGTTAACAAGAATTGAACCGTGAGACACTAACTGACGAGATTCAGCACGCGTCGAACCAAAACCGATACGGTAAACAACGTTATCCAAGCGACCTTCAAGCATCTGAAGTAAGTTCTCGCCAGTTGCACCTTTTTGGTTAGCCGATTTCTTATAATAATTACGGAATTGCTTTTCTAGCACACCGTAAAGACGTCTAACTTTTTGCTTTTCGCGTAACTGAACACCGTAATCAGATAAACGACCGCGACGAGCACCGTGCACACCTGGCACAGCTTCGGGCTTACATTTACTGTCTAATGAACGAACACCACTCTTCAAGAAGAGGTCGGTACCTTCACGACGGGCTAATTTACAGGTTGGGCCTAAATATCGAGCCATAATGTATGATCCTGCGTGCTACTGATTCTATTAAATTCGTAATAAAAAAACTGCTGAACACATCAGCAATTTTTTAATCTGTTTAAACTCTACGTTTCTTCGGTGGACGACAGCCATTATGTGGAATTGGCGTAACGTCAGTAATACTATTGATATTGTAACCGCAGCTATGCAATGCACGCACAGCTGACTCACGACCTGGACCAGGTCCTTTTACTTCAACATCAAGGTTTTGCAAGCCATATTCTTTAGCAGCATTACCCGCCCGCTCAGAAGCTACCTGCGCAGCAAAAGGCGTACTTTTTCGAGAACCACGAAAACCAGAACCGCCAGCGGTTGCCCATGAAAGAGCATTACCTTGACGATCAGTAATCGTAATGATCGTATTATTAAATGACGCATGGATATGCGCGATACCATCAGCAACGGTTTTTTTGATCTTTTTACGCGTGCCTTGAGAACCCGGTTTTGCCATTTGTCTAACTTCCTGCGTATTTCGCTAAGAGAATATGTTTAATAAACCAATCTTACTTACGGATTGGTTTTCGCGGACCTTTACGAGTACGCGCATTAGTTTTTGTTCGCTGACCACGTAATGGCAAGCTTCTACGATGACGAAGACCGCGGTAACAACCCAAATCAAGCAAACGCTTAATATTCATTGATACTTCACGACGCAAATCGCCTTCTACAGATAATTTCGCAACTTCAGTTCGAAGATTATCGACCTCAGCTTCTGTCAACGCACTGATTTTGACAGCAGGATTAACACCTACGGCCTTACACAGATTTTGAGCGGAAGTTCTACCAACGCCATAAATATAGGTCAGTGCGATCACTGTGTGCTTATGATCAGGAATGTTGACTCCGGCAATACGGGCCATTAAAACTCTCCAAAAATGGGCTATAGTGTTTAAACAGTATTTAAACAATTAGTCGTTCAAACCACCCTTTTAATGGGCCACTTAACGACTAATTGGCTTGTGTTTTACCCCTTTTATCATCGACTGATAAATTCGGGCTTATAAATAGAAGCTTTCAAACCTCTACAACACAAACTAAAAAAACAAAAAAGCTAACAATATCAATGAATTAAGCATCAAATACACCTAATCCACCCCTTAATTATCTCGTTACACTCAACACTGCAAAAAAGGCGCGGTAGGATACCCCCCACACGACAAAAAATCAATCACAGTTCGAGCAATAAACAGTATCAATTAACCTTGACGCTGCTTATGACGTGGTTCTGCACTACAAATTACTCGAACCGCGCCATTGCGACGAACAATTTTACAGTTACGGCAAATCTTCTTAACCGAGGCACGTACTTTCATAACAATCTCCAATTTGGCTTAGTCAGACGATACACGTCTAGCTGCCACAACTATTTGGGGCTTAAACCGCTGCCACCAAAATTCTTTAAATTAGCTTTTTTCATTACCGAATCATATTGATTCGACATTAAGTGAGACTGTACCTGTGACATAAAGTCCATCACAACGACCACAACGATTAGCAAGGAAGTACCACCTAAATAGAAAGGTACATTCGCAAACACTTGTAAGAACTGGGGCATTAAACATATACCCGCCATATACAGTGAACCAAACATTGTTAGACGCGTTAATACGCCATCAATATATTCTGCAGATTGCTTACCCGGACGAATTCCTGGGATAAACGCGCCTGAACGCTTCAAGTTATCGGCGACTTCATCAGGGTTAAACATTAACGCTGTATAAAAGAAGCAGAAGAAAATAATAAACGCAGTAAATAATAATACGTTAAGCGGTTGGCCCGGGCTTATATAGAGCGCTAACTCTTGTAACCACTCGCCACCTGCACCCGTTGATGACTGACCAAACCACTGGGCAATCGACGCAGGAAACAACAATATGCTCGAAGCAAAAATTGCTGGAATAACACCGGCCATATTAACCTTAAGCGGTAAATGACTGGTTTGCGCTGCAAATACTTTACGACCTTGTTGACGCTTGGCGTAATTAACTGTGATTCTTCGTTGGCCGCGTTCGATACGAACAATGAAGAAAATCAAAGCTATTGCTAAGAACAACACACCAAGAAGCAATAACAAGTTCATTTCACCTTGTCGTGCCTGCTCAAGTGACTGGAATATCGCTGCAGGTAAACCTGCGACAATACCAGCGAAAATCAACAAACTAATTCCGTTACCAATACCGCGCTCTGTCACTTGCTCACCAAGCCACATCATAAAGACGGCGCCGGTAACTAAAGAGATAACTGCTGGTAAGTAAAAACCCATACCGGCGACATAAGAAAGGCCTTGGTTAGCAAGTCCTGCTGACATACCTGCCGCTTGAACCAATGCTAAAGCAACGGTGAGATAACGCGTATATTGCGTAATCTTACGTCGGCCCGACTCACCTTCTTTCTTGAGCTGACTGAGATGGTCACTGACCGAACCCATAAGCTGCATAATAATTGAGGCGGAAATATAAGGCATGATACCCAATGCCAATATACTCATGCGTTCTAGTGCACCACCAGAAAACATATTAAACATATCCAGAATAGTGCCTTCATTCTGGTTGAACATATCAGCTAAACGATCTGGGTTAATGCCTGGAACGGGTATATGTGTTCCAATCCGGTAAATGATGATCGCCAACAATACAAAGCGTAAACGAGCCCAAAGCTCGCTAAGGCCTGATTGTGCGTTGGGAGATAATCCGGGCTTTGCCATAATCTTGTTTCTTAAATCGCTGAGCTTAGTTCATAAATAATGGCGTCTTAAGACACCATTACCCCTACTACTCTTCTATTTTACCGCCAGCCGCTTCAATCGCTTGACGAGCACCTTTAGATACACGTAAACCTTTAACAGTGACCGCTTTAGTAATTTCACCTTGTAAAAATACTTTAGCTTGAATGATATGATTACCAACAAGGCCAGCAGCTTTAAGTGCGGCTAAATCGATAACATCAGCATCAATTCTGCTTAGCTGACATACACGTACTTGATCGCTAACGCGGCCGATACGTGATGTGAAACCGTATTTAGGTAAACGTTTCTGTAAAGGCATCTGACCACCCTCGAAACCTGGACGAACACTACCGCCAGAACGAGACTTTTGACCTTTGTGACCACGGCCACAGGTCTTACCTAAACCACTACCAATACCGCGGCCAACACGTCTTGCGCGGTGACGTGCACCATCCGCAGACTTAATTGTATTTAATCGCATCAACTCGCTCATTATACTTCTTCCTCGACACTCACAAGGTAGTGCACTCGATTAATCATGCCGCGGTTTGACGGCGTATCATCAACGGTTACAACGTGATTAATACGACGCAGACCCAAACCCCGTAAACAGGATTTATGCGCTTTCAAACGGCCCGCACTACTGCGTAACTGTTTGACTGTGATGGTTTTTTCACTTGCCATGAGTCTAAACTCCGATCACTCACCAATTGCACTTCTGACTTAGTCAGATTATGCAGTAATTTCGCCAACTGTTTTTCCACGTTTTGCCGCAATATCATCGGGCGAACGCATATCAGTTAAACCTTTAATTGTTGCACGTACAACGTTAGCTGGGTTCGTTGAACCGTAACACTTAGCTAAAACGTTATGAACACCTGCAACTTCTAAAACAGCTCGCATTGCACCACCGGCAATAACACCAGTACCTTCAGATGCAGGCTGCATATAAACTTTTGAAGCGCCGTGATTTGCACGAACGGGATACTGCAAAGTGCCGTCAGTTAGTTGAACACTAACCATATTACGACGTGCAGATTCCATCGCTTTCTGAATCGCTATTGGCACTTCACGCGCCTTACCACGACCAAAACCGACTTTACCATTACCATCACCAACAACTGTTAGTGCTGTAAAGCCGAATACACGACCACCTTTAACTACTTTTGCAACACGGTTAACCTGAACCAGTTTTTCCTGCAGGCCTTCTTCGTTGTCTTTGTTTTGCTCGTTAAACGCCATACCGATACCCTAGAATTCCAGACCTGCTTCACGCGCGGCATCTGCCAACGCTTTTACTCGACCGTGGTATTTGTAACCACTACGATCAAAAGATACATCACTAACGCCCGCTGCTTTAGCGCGCTCAGCTATCATTGCACCAACAGCTTTCGCCGCATCAATGTTACCGGTGCTTCCGCTACGCAGTGATGCATCAAGCGTCGAGGCAGTAGCCAAGATTTGATCACCATTAGCAGAAATAATTTGCGCATAAATATGTCGAGGTGTGCGATTAACACTAAGACGATTAGCGCCTAGATCTCGCATTTTTACTCGACTACGACGTGCTCGTCGTATTCTGGCAATTTTTTTGTCACTCATCTCAAAACCTTTATCGTACGTGTTTCAATCTATCTGCATTGCCAGTTAACTAGAAACTAATTAACTGACCTCAAATTATTTCTTCTTAGCTTCTTTACGACGAACATGCTCATCGGCGTAACGAACACCCTTACCTTTATAAGGCTCTGGTGGTCTAAAGGCACGAATTTCAGCAGCCACTTGACCAACCGCTTGCTTATCAATACCTTTAATAACAATCTCTGTTTGGCTAGGCGTTTCAGCAACAATGCCTTCAGGTAAATCATAATCAACCGGATGTGAAAAACCGAGAGTTAAGTTCAACGTTTTACCTGTTGCCTTAGCACGATAACCAACACCGTTTAACTGAAGTTTTTTCTCAAAGCCTTCGTTAACACCCGTCACCATATTGCTGACTAATGAGCGAATCGTACCAGACATTGCACGTGATTCTTTGCTGCTATTACGCGCAGCGAAAGTAATGACACCATCACCAAGTTGAACTTCAACCAAATTATGCACAGCTAGCTCAAGTGAACCTTTGCCACCTTTAACTGCAAGTGCTTGACCGTCAAGCTTAACCTCAACACCCGATGGGAGTGAGACTGGATTATTTGCTACTCGAGACATATCAATTTACCTAAATATTTCTGACTGCTTTACGCTTAGTACCAGAATTCTTCTATTACGGGTAACGGCACATGCCGAATAACCCGCCAACACACCGAATTAAAATACGGTGCAAATAACCTCACCACCAACACCAGCACTACGTGCTTGCTTGTCAGTCATAACACCTTTACTTGTAGAAACAATAGAGATGCCTAAACCATTACGTATTTTTGGAAGTGAATCTGAACCTGAATATGAACGCAGACCCGGGCGACTTTTACGATGAATCTCTTCAATAACAGCGCGACCTTCATGGTATTTCAAGCCAATTGATAACTCAGCTTTACTTCCGTTCTCAGAAACATCAACAGTCGATACAAAGCCTTCTTGCTTAAGCACGTTCGCAATGGCTACTTTGGTTTTTGAAGACGGCATACTAACAACCGTTTTCTCAGCCATTTGAGCGTTACGAATTCGTGCCAACATATCGGCGATAGGATCTTGCATACTCATAATCATTCTCCAGCCTAAGCTACTTATTAAAGCAGTCGGGCCACAAACCAAATTTAACTAACTATTCTGTTTTAAACTACCAGCTTGCTTTAACAAGACCTGGTACAAATCCATTCATTGCGGCTTTACGCAATTTGTTACGGCAAAGTCCAAACTTACGGTAAACACCGTGTGGACGACCCGTAATTTGACAGCGACGACGCTGACGACTTGCACTTGCATTTCTTGGCTGCTTTTGAAGCGCCATTTGTGCATCCCAACGATCTTCATCGCTAGCGTTTTGATCAAGAATAATTGCTTTTAAAGCGGCACGCTTAGCTGCAAATTTTGCAACTGTTTTTGAGCGTTTCTCTTCTCGCTGTATCATTGATTGTTTAGCCATCAATCACTGCCTCTAAATCTTTTAAGATTCTACTTTTAAATTACTAAAAAAAACTTATGTACGAAATGGAAAATTAAAGGCTCTAAGTAGTGCGCGCCCTTGGTCATCCGTTTTCGCTGTCGTTGTGATAGCGATATCTAAACCGCGAATCGCATCAATTTTGTCATACTCAATCTCAGGGAAAATGATTTGCTCATTAACACCCATAGAGTAGTTACCACGACCATCAAATGATTTTGCATTCAAGCCACGAAAATCGCGAATACGTGGAATTGAAATAGCAATAAGACGATCTAAGAATTCGTACATGCGCTCACGACGCAATGTCACCTTACAACCAATCGGCCAATCTTCACGCACTTTAAAGCCCGCAATCGATTTGCGCGCACGGGTAATAACAACCTTTTGACCAGAAATCTGCTCAAGGTTAGCAACCGCATGCTCTAAAATCTTCTTGTCCCCTAACGCTTCACCAACACCCATGTTCAAGGTGATTTTAGTAATACGTGGAACTTCCATCACGTTGTCTAGACCCAACTCTTCTTTCAGTTTTGGGGCTAACTCGGTGTTGTATATTTCTTTTAATCTCGCCATTATCTGCGCCTAATATTTAGCTATTTAGCTAATACTCGAATGTAATCTGAATCAGTCAACAAGCTCGTTGTTGGATTTAAAAAATCGTACTTTTACGCCATCTTCTACGCGAATACCAACACGGTCAGCCTTATCGGTAGACGCGTTATATAACGCAACATTAGAAGACTGAATTGCTGCTTCTTGCTCAATGATTCCGCCAGCAACACCCGCCTGTGGATTAGGCTTAGTGTGCTTCTTAACCATATTGATGCCAGCAATCATTAAACGGCCATCATCCATAATACGCGTAACTTTACCGCGCTTACCTTTGTCTTTACCGGCAATGATAATGACTTCATCTTCACTTTTGATTTTGTTCATATCTCAATTTTCTTCGTATGCATTAACAACGTGCTAATTAAATTAAGGCAGCCTAACAATAACCGGCTTATAAAACTTCTGGCGCCAGAGAAACAATCTTCATAAATTTCTCATTACGCAATTCACGCGTTACTGGTCCAAAAATACGTGTACCAATAGGCGCTAAAGTAGTGTTCAACAACACCGCAGCGTTGTCATCAAAACGGATAATCGAACCATCCGGACGACGAACACCTTTCTTAGTTCTTACAACAACAGCATTCATCACCTGGCCTTTTTTGACCTTACCGCGAGGAATCGCTTCTTTAACGGTAACTTTGATGATATCGCCAACTCGAGCGTATCGACGATGAGAACCGCCCAAAACTTTAATACACATCACTCGACGCGCACCACTGTTATCAGCAACTTCCAAATAACTTTGCGTTTGAATCATTGTCTAGCTCCAAAACCTTCTATCGCTTGCGGTCAAATACAGCAAGACGACCTAAATAACGTATTTAATTAAACTTCAGCTGCTTTTTCTACGATCTCTTGCAGCATCCAAGTTTTAGTTTTTGACAAAGGACGCGACTCACTAATAGCCACTAAATCGCCTTCGTTACACTCATTCTTTTCGTCGTGCGCATGCAGTTTAGTAGAGCGGGTAATATATTTACCGTATAACGCGTGCTTAACACGACGCTCAACCATAACAGTGATGGTTTTATCCATTTTGTCACTGACAACTCGGCCAGTGATTTTGCGTACGCTTTTTTCTTGATCCGCCATTACTTACGCCTTCTTCGACTGTTCGTTCAATACTGTTTTAATACGTGCAATGGCACGCTGATTAGCTTGCAGCAAATGCGTCTGCTCTAGCTGACCAGTTGCTTTGCGGGTACGCAAACGAAACTGCTCTTCTAACAAACCATGCAGCTGTTCATTTAGCTGCTCAGCCGACTGCTCTCTCATTTCACTTGCTTTCATTACATTACCGTCCGCTTAACAAAAGTAGTTGGTAGTGGAAGCTTGGCCGCAGCCAATGCAAACGCTTCTCGCGCCAGCTCTTCAGTCACGCCTTCTACTTCATAAAGTACTTTTCCAGGCAGCACTTGCGCTACCCAGTATTCAACATTACCTTTACCCTTACCTTGACGTACTTCTAAAGGCTTTTGGGTAATAGGCTTATCAGGAAACACGCGTATCCAGATTTTACCGCCACGTTTAATATGACGAGTCATCGCGCGACGCGCTGCTTCAATTTGACGTGCGGTGATTCGACCACGGCCAGTCGACTTTAAGCCGAACTCACCAAAGCTAACCTTGCTGCCGCGATGTGCGAGACCACGGTTTCGGCCTTTCTGTACCTTGCGGAACTTTGTGCGTTTAGGTTGTAACATCAGTCTTAACTCTTAGTCCGTAATCTATTGGTTGCTGCCAGCTGATTGCTCAGGCTGTGCCAACGTATCTAATACTTCGCCTTTGAAAATCCAGACTTTAATGCCTAAAATTCCGTAGGTAGTTAATGCTTCATAAGCTGCATAGTCGATATCTGCGCGCAAAGTATGAAGTGGAACACGACCTTCTCGGTACCACTCACTTCGTGCGATTTCAGCGCCGCCTAAACGACCACCAACTTGAACTTTAATGCCTTCAGCTCCAGCACGCATTGCATTTTGAACAACACGCTTCATGGCACGACGAAACATAACGCGTCGCTCTAACTGACCAGCAATATTTTGCGCAACAAGTTTCGCATCCAAATCAGGCTTGCGAATCTCTTCAATATTAATGTGTACAGGAACATTCAGCTCTGCAGACAATTCTTTACGCAACTTATCAACGTCTTCGCCTTTTTTACCGATAACAATACCGGGGCGAGCCGTATGAATAGTAACTCGTGCTGTTTGTGCAGGGCGCTCTATAACAACCTTGCTAACTGAAGCGCTTTTCAGCTTCTCTTCAATCAAATCACGAATCTTGAGATCGCCAATTAAGCGCTCTGCGTAATTCTTGCTTTCTGCATACCAAACAGATGAATGCTGTTTAGTGATTCCCAATCGAATGCCTGTTGGGTGGACTTTTTGACCCATATTGGTCTCTCCAAACTCGCTGTATTAATCAGCCACGTTAATTGTTATATGACAAGAACGTTTTAAAATACGATCTGCTCGACCCTTGGCACGCGGCTTAAGACGCTTCAATGTTCGACCTTCGTTTACAAAAATACTTGATACTTTCAACTCGTCAACATCTGCGCCTTCGTTATGCTCAGCATTGGCAATAGCCGAATTAAGTAACTTGAGCACAAGATCAGCAGCTTTCTTATTGCTGAACGTTAAAATATCCAGAGCATGTTCGGCGCTTTTGCCACGGATTTGATCCGCAATCAATCGGGCTTTTTGAGCCGATATAGTCGCACCTGATAATTTTGCTGAAACTTCCATCAATCTAACCTCTAGCTTTCAAGCTTAACGCTTGGCTTTTTTGTCTGCTACATGCCCACGATAAGTACGTGTGGGAGAAAATTCGCCGAGCTTATGCCCAACCATATCTTCAGTAATAAATACCGGCACGTGTTGACGACCGTTATGAACTGCAATCGTCAAGCCAACCATATCCGGAGAAACCATTGAACGACGAGACCACGTTTTGATCGGTCGCTTCTCGTTCTTCTCGTTGGCTATCTCAATCTTCTTCATTAGATGAAGATCGATAAATGGACCTTTTTTCAGTGAACGTGGCACGCTTCTTTCCTCTTAACGCTTACTTAGCTTTGCGACGACGGATGATTAAATCATTCGTGCGCTTGTTTTTACGGGTTTTGAATCCCTTAGTTGGCATTCCCCAAGGAGACACTGGATGACGACCACCTGATGTCTTACCTTCACCACCACCATG
>DMZE01000235.1:8392-9199 GCA_003492055.1 Cellvibrionales bacterium | reverse complement strand
GTATTTATTGGAGGAGTTAGCTGCTGGGCGAGCCGTCGATAATATGGTGGATAAATTGATTGATGATAGTGTGTTGGCGCTGCAATAAAAAAGTGAAGCGTTTTTTTGAATGTTAAAATTAAGCGCTGGCAAAGGAGCTTAATCGCTAGAGTCCATTTCTTTCACCCCTAACAATAATTCTCTAGGGTGTAAGATAATCGTATAACGGCCCCAAAATGCGGCTAAAACTTGTTTATGAATCACCCAAACCCTTGTCTGGCCGGCTTTATTTAGACAACAACCCGCTAGACATCCTCCCTTAATCCTTGTTTAATCGTGTTCGCTTAAAGTGGCTAAAACCTAGCCGTTACTGGAATATCCAGATGGTAGCTGTTTTATAGCTCTTATTTTAAAGCGTCCAACATTAAAAGATGGTCGCATTTTACTCACTCGTTAAAAAGGTTTTGCTGTGTTTATTGAATTACTTGCTGAATATGGATTGTTTTTCGCCAAAATTGCTACATTTTTGATTGCCATTGTTCTATTGATTTCAGTCATTGTTAACGCGGGTCAGCGTGGCGGTGAAGGTGAAGGGCGCTTGGAAGTGAAAAAGCTCAATGATCGCTACAAGCAAATGGAAGAAATAATGCAGCATGCAGTGCTTGATGAGCATGTTATTAAGCAGCGCGAAAAAGCCGAAAAGCAAAGCCAAAAGAAAAAAGATAAAGCGGCTAAGAAAGAAGCTAAACAGTTGGCTAAAGTTAATGCTAAAAAATCAACCGACTCCGATAGCGATGCTGCTGTTACTGACTCTGTTAACGGTACTGA
>DMZE01000235.1:0-8379 GCA_003492055.1 Cellvibrionales bacterium | reverse complement strand
GGTACTGATTCTGTTAAAGGTGCTAGCCCCGTTAAAGGTAACGTCTATGTATTAGACTTCGATGGCGATATGAAAGCCTCAGAAGTTGAAAATTTCCGTGAAGAAATAACGACAGTATTAACCTTAGCTAAGCCTGAAGATGAAGTAGTTGTTCGTCTCGAAAGCCCAGGCGGTATGGTCCACTCTTATGGTTTGGCATCATCGCAGTTGGCAAGAATTCGTTCGGCAAATATCCCACTGACTATTTGTGTCGATAAAGTTGCCGCCAGTGGCGGTTATATGATGGCTTGTATTGCCGATAAAATATTGGCTGCACCTTTTGCTGTTATTGGCTCTATAGGCGTGGTTGCCAGCTTGCCTAACTTTAATAAAGTATTGAAGAAGTTAGATGTCGATTATGATGTTCTAACGGCAGGTGAATATAAGCGCACATTAACGATGCTTGGCGAAAATACAGAAGCCGGTCGTCAGAAATTTATTGATGATCTTGAAGAAACGCATGAATTATTTAAAGGCTTTGTGAGTGAATTTAGACCTAAGCTAGATATTCCATTAGTCGCTACTGGCGAAACTTGGTACGGTAAAGTGGCGCTTGAGAAACTGTTGGTTGATGGTATTAGCACCAGTGATGAATATATTTCTCAACGCGTTAAAGAGGCTTCTGTGTTTGAAGTGAAGTATGTGCAGAAAAAATCTTGGCAAGAAAAGCTGGGCGTTTCTGCTCAAATGGCTGTGGAAAAGAGCCTTGATAAAGTAATATCTAAAAGCTTACATAGCTGGACAACGCGCCACTAAGCCCAGTATCAGCTGTTATGGTAGGTATAAAAAGTATGGCGGTAAATAATAAATGACTAACAGCCGCCATCTTGTCTTATATTCCCGTCAAGATTGCCATCTTTGTGATCAAGCGCAGGCTTTAATCGAGCAGGTTATTGCAGGCAGTGATTGGCAGCTTGAAAAAGTGGATATTGATTCTGATCCGCAGCTCACTGAGCTATACCGTTTTACTATTCCTGTTTTGGCCCGTATTCATAGCGCTAGTGCTGAAGCCACTACGCTTAACTGGCCTTTTCCTCCCAGCCGTATTAAAGATTTATTAACTGACTAAGTTAAAAAAGTTGTTGGTGTTCTCTGTTGTCTTTTCAATTAATACTTCTGTTTTAACGCCTAGGCACTCTGCGAGGGTGGCTGCCGTGTATGGCAATGTCCATGGCTCATTACGATTCTTTTTGCTGAGTTGGTTCTTTAAGCCGGCTTGCTGCGGAGTTAAATAGGGGGCGTCGGTTTCAATCATTAAGCGATCTAGTGGTGCGTATTTGATGATTTCACGTAAATTCGCGCCGCGTTTTTTATCACTAATCCAACCCGTTATACCAATATATAAACCTAAATCTAAATAAGCCTTGAGTGCTGTTTCACTGCCTGTAAAGCAGTGAACAATCGCTTGAGTCTGCTCATTTTTGTTGGCCGATATAATAGAGTGAAAGTCTTCGAAGGCATCGCGTTCATGCAAAAACAAGGGCTTTTGATAGTGATTCGCTAAGGCTATTTGTGCTTCAAAGGCATGTCGTTGGTTATCTGGTGTTGAAAAATTGCGATTAAAATCTAAACCGGTTTCGCCAACGGCGACAATATTGGAATTGCCTAGCATAGCGCTTATTTGTTTCTCAATATCATTGTTATAGCTGTCGGCATCATGCGGGTGCACACCGGCGGTGGCGTATAGAAAGTTGGGCTGTTGTTCAGCTAGCGCTAAGGCGGCTTTGCTGCTTTCAACGCTGGTGCCCGTTACGATAACAGCTTGAAGTTTAGCGTCTTTTGCACGCTGTAATACCTCAGCTAAATCATTATCAAAAGTAGGGTTACTAAGGTTTGCGCCTATATCAATCAATGGTTATTTGCTCTAGTTAATGTCTGGCTGAATATTGTTAGGGTAAATCATTTGTTCATGATGATGAATAAATGGCGGTCGTTTTTTATCTGTTTTAGTGTCAGTGTTAGTCAGCGTAGCGTCATCATAAAGTAAGCTGTGAATTAAGCTAAAGCTAAAAATATTTTGTACATATTGGCGTGTTTCTGAAAATGGAATGGTTTCTATCCAGGCATCTATGGGCAGGGGTTGCTCCATATTTTTAAGCCATTTATTTGCGCGGCGAGGGCCGGCGTTGTAAGCGGCAGATGTGAGTGCGCGATGCTGGTAGCGCTTATTTAATTGCTTTAAATAGCCGCTGCCTAAAACAATATTATAATCGGCATTAAAAAGTTTACTGCGTTGATATTTAACGTTTCTCTTACGCGCAACTTCTCTTGCTGTCGACGGCAGTATTTGCATTAAACCCATGGCGCCTGCACCCGATTGCGCATCACTGGCAAAGGCGCTTTCTTGTCGTGCTATGGCGTAAGGCCAGTTGGCTGGCCAGTGATTAGAGTGCTTAGTTGCAGAAGCCTGCTGTTCAAACTGCTCGGTATAAAGATTGGGAAAACGTAATTGATAATGCTGCCATGCCTTGGCCTGTGCAGCCGTATTAATGGCTTGATGGTGCCAGCCCAGTGATTGAGCAAAGTAGGCAGAGTCAATTTGCATAGCGCTATTAAAGCTCTGGCTGCCTCTGCGCCATTCACTGCGTGCAAGGCTGTATTCTTGTTGTGCAAAATGCTCGCTAGCGCGTTGCATATAGGGATTGTTACGCATCAGCTCGATATGCTCAGGCTTGGGCGTATGTTCTATAGGCTCGAAGCCATAGGGTAGGCCAAGGTTCTCGGCCGTAGTAAAACCGTAAAAGCTGGCTTTGTTTGCCACTGCTTTATAGTGCTCTTGCTCTTCTAATAAAGTGAGACGGCCTGAGAGTGATTTTGCTCGGTAATACCAATAGCGCCAGCGCTCATGCTCTTTTAGCTCGTCAGGTAATTGCTTAACGGTTTCAATAACATCTTGCCAGTTAGCTTGCGCAATATGGGCACGCAACAACCATTGCAGTGAACTGCTATCTTTTGGCGAGCCAAGTGCAACATAATCTTGAGGCAGTGTGGCATAGCCTTTAATAGCTTGTGACTGAATTAAATAAGCCGCTAATTTATCGGCTAGGGGTTGGTCTTGTTGCTGCTGTTTAATCTCTAATACAAAATCACGCGCTTTTTCTGGATGTGCGCGAGCGAGTTTTTTTAATAATTGATACTTGCTTTCGAATAAATCAACGGCTTGTCCGGGAATAAGACTAACGGCTTGCCATTGGCTAGGGATTTTTTTCGGTTGACGGTAAAGTTTAAGCAGTCGATTGGCATCAGCTAATTGCTGGCCATCAAGCAGGCGGGTTAAGTATTTAGACAGCTGATGCTGGCGAGCATTAAAAGCTAAAATAAATCGCTGCCAAGCTAAATCACTATCAATGCTTTCTGTCTTTATTAGTAAATGAAAAATAGCATCACAACTTTTAGGTCGTGATTCTGAATGCATCCATAGGGCTTTGGCTTCGTCTAAAGCTTGAGCTTGTTCTCCCGTTTGGTAAAGCGCCCAAGCATGCTGACATTGCATGTTGCTATTGGCGAGCGCTTTGTCATAGTGGAGAGTAAAACGTGACCACTGTTTCCGTTTGGCCAGATGCTGCAGCCAGGCGCGTTTAAGTTTATTGCTAAGTAATGAATTGTTATGCGTGTCGCTAAAGCTTTGTAAGCTTTTATGCGTTAATTTATTCAAGTGCTGTCGGTGATACAGGTAGTCTAAATGACCGGCTAGTGGGTAGTGGTCTAAAGATAAGCGTAGCTTTTTATAGGCGTTTATTGAGTGCGGTTTTTCGAGTAGCGATTTGGCTTGGCTGTATAGCTCTCGCTGTTTTTGTGTCTGCTCGCTGACTTCATAAGTGCTAAACGAAGTTTCTGCATAACTACTGCTTATGGCTAGCAGAGTAGTCACTAATATGATGGCTAAGTTGAGCAGTCGCTGATAGGCGAGGTAGCTAAAGCCTTTCGCTTGTTGAAAGCGCTGACTAACCGATAAAGGGGAAGTGCCAATCGTTAGTGTTTTCAATGAATGACTGCTTAGCATAAAACTATAAAGGGACATGAGCGTGTTGTCGTTTAAACCTTATTCGTTGGAAAGTAACTCAATTTTCAGCCGTTATTTGAATGAATATTCAGCTGTAATCAAAACCCATACTAGCATCGATTCTTGCCGTAATCTGTAAATTGCCTACCGGTCACTGATTATTTTCTAATTATTTTTTTGTCTACGCAAAAGTGCTAAAAGGTGACTTTCTATCGACCTGTTCGATGCTTTTACCGACAACTTGACCTGATTAGGACGATTTCACTATAGGGGTAAAGGCGCAGCCATAGGTAAAATTTTTGAACGAATAGCTTGACCCGCCGCTCTTCCTTCTCTATATATGTCGCCCTTCGTCGTAATGTCCGTGATCAGAGTTGTCGCAAAAGCGCTGTGAAGGCCTATGAACATTGAGGATACGTCCGACGAAAACAACGTTGAGAGAGGTCAAAGGCCTTTCTTGTTAGGTATTAGGTGCGAGCATTGCGCTTATTAATGGTACATAGTCAATCTATTAGGAAGTTTATATACGAATGGGTAAGTCACTCGTTATTGTAGAGTCACCAGCGAAAGCTAAGACCATAAATAAGTACCTCGGCAAAGACTATGTTGTTAAGTCTAGTGTAGGTCATGTCCGTGATTTACCGGTGAGCGGTAGCGGTAAGCCTGTCGATCCGAAAGCGCGAGCAGCAGAGGCGGCGAAAACCAGAAAGTTATCGCCGGCTAAAAAAATTATTCATAAGGCGAAGAAAGCGCGCGAGCAGTTAGTGGCGAGAATGGGGATTAACCCTGCCAAGAACTGGGAAGCGAATTATCAGATTTTGCCGGGTAAAGAAAAGGTTGTCGATGAGTTACGTCGATTAGCCAAAGATGCTGACACCATAGTGCTGGCGACGGATTTGGATAGAGAAGGAGAGGCGATAGCCTGGCATTTACGCGAAATTATTGGTGGTGATGAATCTCGCTATCAACGTGTGGTGTTTAATGAGATTACTAAAAAAGCCATAAACGCTGCTTTTGAAAAACCCGGTGAGCTGGATATGCATCGAGTTAATGCGCAGCAAGCACGTCGCTTTCTTGACCGTGTTGTGGGCTTTATGGTTTCACCGCTGCTTTGGGCTAAAGTGGCCAGAGGTTTATCGGCGGGTCGAGTACAGTCGGTAGCAGCTAAGTTAGTTGCCGAGCGCGAGCGCGAAATACGTGCCTTTATTCCTGAAGAGTACTGGGATTTATTTGCCGATTTAAATGGCAATGCTGGCGATGTGCGCATGCAAGTGACGCGTGCCAATGGCGAAAAATACCGTCCCACTAGTCAAGCGCTTAGCGATACGGCTTTGGCCAAGCTAAAAGACGCTAACTTTGTTGTTGCTAAACGTGAAGATAAACCCACCACGACTAAGCCTACAGCGCCTTATATTACTTCAACGCTCCAGCAGGCCGCCAGTACACGCCTAAGCTTTAGCGTTAAGAAAACCATGATGTTGGCCCAGCGTTTGTATGAAGGCGGCTACATCACTTATATGCGTACTGACTCGACTAACTTAAGTGCCGATGCAATAGCGGACTGTCGTGCTCATATTGAGGCTAAATACGGTAAAGCGTATTTGCCAGAAAAGCCGATAAGCTACAGCAGTAAAGAGGGGGCGCAAGAGGCGCACGAAGCTATTCGTCCTTCTAACGTTACGGTTATGCCGAGTGATCTGGATAAAATTGATCCTGATGGTGTGCGTTTATACGAATTAATTTGGCGTCAGTTTGTTGCCTGTCAAATGACAAAGGCGGAATTTACTAGTTCAAGTATTGTGGTTGAAGCCGGTGATTTTGAGTTGCGTACTCGCGGCCGTGTGATTCGCTTTGATGGTTTTACTCGTGTGCAAACTCCGTTAGCCAAAAAAGAAGAAGATCGTTTGCTACCCGATTTTAAACAAGGCGATAGCTTAACGCTTAAAGCTTTAGATCCTAGTCAGCATTTTACTAAGCCGACGGCGCGTTATTCAGAAGCCGCATTAGTGAAAGAGTTAGAGAAGCGCGGTATTGGTCGTCCATCGACTTATGCATCGATTATTTCTACGATTCAAGATCGCGGTTATGTACGCGTTGAGAACCGTCGTTTTTATGCTGAGAAAATGGGCGATATTGTTACTGAGCGACTCAATGAAAGCTTTGGTGATTTAATGGATTACGGCTTTACAGCCGAAATGGAAGAGAAGCTTGATGAAATTGCTGATGGTAAAAAATCTTGGCATGTCGTATTGGACGAATTCTATAAAGGCTTTAGTGACAAGCTAGCCACGGCTCAAGGTGAAGTGGGTGATGGCGGTATGCGTCATAATGATCCTACGACAGTTGATGATGTTCGGTGTGAACACCCTGATTGTGAAGCGCGTCCTATGCAGGTAAGAACGGCGAGTACTGGCGTATTCTTAGGCTGTTCAGGGTATGGCTTACCACCAAAAGAACGTTGTAAGCAAACGGTTAATTTGATCTCTGGCGACGAAGTTGTGAGCGCCGATGCGGATGATGAAGCAGAATCACGTTTACTGATTAATAAACGTCGCTGTCCTAAATGCAATACCGCAATGGATAGCTATCTTATTGATGAAGGCCGTAAAATACATATATGCGGTAACAACCCTGATTGTGATGGCTACGAAATTGAGGCGGGCCAATTTAAAATTAAAGGTTACGAAGGCCCTGTACTTGAGTGCGATAAATGCGGTTCTGAAATGCAATTAAAGTCAGGTCGTTTTGGCAAGTATTTTGGTTGTATGAATGATAGCTGTAAAAACACGCGCAAGTTGTTGCGAAGCGGTGAAGCTGCGCCACCCAAAATGGATCCTGTGCCGATGCCTGAGTTAGTCTGTAATAAGGTAGATGACACTTATATTTTACGAGATGGTGCTGCCGGTATTTTTCTTGCTGCCAGTCAGTTTCCGAAAAACCGTGAAACGCGAGCGCCTTATGTCGATGAGATATTGCCGCACAAAGCCGCCATTGATCCTAAGTATCACTTTTTAATGGAAGGGCCGGTTACCGATACCGATGGTATTCGTGTGCAGATTCGTTACCAGCGAAAAACCAAACAGCAATATTTAATGACCGACGTTGATGGCAAAGCAACGGGTTGGCGTGCTGACTTTGAAAATGGTGCTTGGCAGATAACTGAAAAATCAGCGCCTAAAAAAGCTGCTAAAAAGCCCGCTAAAAAGACGGCCAAGAAAGCCGCCAAAAAGCCTGCTAAAAAAGCTGCTGTGAAGCGCAAAGTGGTTAAAAAGAAAAGCGACGATAGCGATTCATAATGTTGCCACGGCGATCCTGTCTTAATAACTAGGGCAAGTCATGACGGCTAGAGCGGTGTAATGATGGATAAAGCAGTGTAATGATAGGTAGAGCAGTGTAATGATAGATAGAGCGGTGCTGGGTAAAATTAATCAGTCGCTGTATTTTGCGCGTTTACATTGTGACAGCGCTCGTGATTTAGTGGCGGGTGCGTCTAGCCAGCCACAATTTTCGCGTCAACAGCAGCAGTGTTTTTTAGAGGCCTCTGCCGATTGCTTATTCAGGGCGGTTTTCTTTTTAGCGATTGAGCTGCTCGACAAAGGCACGCTAAGAAGCGAGTTAATCCAACAGCCCAATCAATTGCTTAACCGTTTAAGGTTAGCCTACCAAGAAAACCCTATTGCTGAAGTCGATAGTCTTATTCAGGCGCTTGAAGATCCTCATTCACTGGCCACTCTATTGAGTGCGCGACAGACAATTTGGTCACATAATGCCGTTCGTCAGGCGGCCCCTAAAGACGCGATTGCGGTTGTCGACTTGTCGTTATCTGTAGATAGCTGTGAGCGTTGGCAGCAGTTAATTGCTGATTTATTCCTGAAAGTACAAGGCATTAGCGCTGAATTCTAGTCTGAGTCTCGCTTGGTAATGCGTTTGAATGGCTAAGTTTTAAGATTAAACGGCTCTGTTTTTACCCTTTTAACCCTCCTCAATGGCATAAGCTGCTGTAAATAATAATGATAAATGCTAGACTAGCCACTCTTTAAAGCAGTGAGGTTGTCAGTGTCTTCTTTTCTTGAAATCGTAGAATTAGTTAACGGTGATATCGTTTTGCAACGTGCAGACGGTGATGGTGAGGCGTTGATGACGATTCGCTTTTCGGATGAGTCGAAAGACTATATGCCGAATGGCCGTTTAGAAGTAGCTAAAGCGATGATTCATGCGGGTATTGAAACAGCTTCAGAAATGCAGTTTGTTCGATCTGATATGGATGATGATGAAATGGAAGTCGACTCTCCTAGAGTGCTTCACTAAGGTCTTTTACTAAAACGTTTTACGACAAA
>DMZE01000048.1 GCA_003492055.1 Cellvibrionales bacterium | reverse complement strand
ATATAATATAATTTAATTTAGCTGACGTTTCATTTGCTGCATGAGAACGCTGGCTTTGGTTCGACCATATTGTGAAGGTGAATGAGAGAGATAGCTTGATAGTGCGTTAATGGCTGCTCGCGGCTGATTAGCTTGCGCATACAGCTGTCCAGCATCTAGCAACAACTCGGCTTCATCGGGCGCAATTTGACGCATGGAATCTAAGGTTATAATCGCATCGAGAAAATTGTGTTTATCAACTTGACGCTGCTTAATATTGTTTTGTAATCGCAGCAGCGTTTTACGGTTAGATATTGCTTGATAATGTTCTGGCTTAAGTTCAGCTTCAGAGCCGAGAGAGAGCTTTAACAGGCGACGTAATTCAGCAGAATTGACGGTATTAGCATGATGGAATGGATCGAAAATAATGCGTTCGCCATTGGCTTCAAGGCGGCAAACAAAGTGTCCGGGTAATGCAATACCTACAATATTCCAACCCTGTGCCTTAGCAACATACATACAGATAATGCCTAGTGAAATAGGCATGCCTTTTCTTCGCTCAATGACTGTGCATAAATCAGCATTTTCTAATTCTTCATAGTGATCATAATTACCGTGGTAGTGATATTGATCGTAAACTACCGCTTGAATGGAGCGTAATTTCTTTTTAATATCATGACGACATTGACCATTATCTTGAGTGGCATGGACATCACCGCCGGCAATACTTGCATAGTAAGCCGCGACAGCGTCAGAAAGTTCAGCGAGATGATCGGTGTAAAAACTCATGGGTTGATTACCCAATAAAGAAAGGCCTAGTGCAGCACTTGCGAGACAGATTGATTCGTCATTATAGGAGCCGAGCAAGTTTATTTGCTGAGTTGGATTGAGACATCTATCCATATGAAATCCTCATTGCTTTTTATAATCATTATAATAATAGAAGAGGGTAATAAATATTTAACTACTCTCCGCTACGTTTATGTTAAAGCTATAGACTTTGATTCCTTTTGTTAGTTCTTAATAATTTATACGATAGGGTTTTACCTACGGATGACTTAAAATACATTAACTTTAAGGTTTTGTATGCAATAAACTGACCCTATGTATCAATAAAAAGAGAAGAGTTTTTTTCTTGTTTATTTACTAATCGCTTTTCAATTAAGTGTAGATAAATACTGATTTTATGCACTAATTTGAAGCGGATAATGGATGGTTTAAACAGTGAAAATAATTTAAACCGTTAGAGTTAAGTTAGTCATTTCAAATAAAGATGGCAATAATTGTTTAAGAGATTTTACAATGCTTTAAACATTTGTTGTAATTTTGATCAGCAGTAAATGCTAAGGCCTATGTCATTAAAGCCGGACTAACAGGGCATTGGCTTAATCCACTTCGTTAAGTTTTTTATTATCGATAATTTATATAAGACGCTTTTAATTAGAGAACAGTTATGCCAGTTTATATTCAAATTTTTATGCTCGCCGTCATTATCTTGCTCAGCGTTTATGCAATATCACTTTGTAAGCAATTGTGGAAACTTAAGCACAATGAAGCGATAGAGAAAAACAAAGCGCTCCAACACTCAGATAATAAGAAAAGAGAAGCGCAGGAAAGTATTCATATTCTGCTGAGTTGCGTATTGCAAGATCAAGTATCACTCACTGAGGCGGCCATTAGAGTATCGGGATTGGCTAAAGTATTGAAGCTCAGTGAGGTTGAGCAGCAGTTTTATATTGCTTTTGATAATTTGGCTATGGCGACATCGCATATTCCGATACTGACAGACTGGGGTAAATTGTCGGCGAAAGAGCAGAAGCGTTTTAACGATGAGCGTGAGATAATAGAAGGCGAACATAAAGATAAGGTTTTAAGCGCGGCTAAGCGTCTAAGTCAGCCGCAATAGCTTGCTGAGCTTACCGATTCAGAGGTTTTTTTCAATTTAAGTAAGGTTAAACAGTTTAATATGCAGTTATCACTGATTTATGCGCGCTCACTCAACCGATGTATTGGTAAAGAGGGAGGCATTCCTTGGCATTTACCCGATGAGTTTGGTCATTTTAAAAAGACCACGCTTGGTAAGCCTATTATCATGGGTAGAAAAACCTATGAAGATCACAAGTCCGCACTGCCAGGCCGCCGTAATATTGTTATAAGCCGACAGCCAGATTATTCGGTTGTCGAGGGTATAGAGTTGGCCGATTCCTTAGAAAGTGCCATTGCAATGGCGACTGAAACCAGTGATGAGATTTTTGTGATTGGCGGTGTACACTTTTTTGTTGAGGCCTTGCCGTTAGCCAGCTGTATTTACGAGACCGTGGTTCAGGCTGAAATTGATGGAGAGGCGACATTACCTGCATTTGACCTCAGTGGCTGGGAAACCACGTTATTAGGCGAGCATGATATTGATGAGCGACATAACTATGCTTATAAGATGTATCAGCACCGTCGATTCGCCTCAACTTAATTAAAGCGTTTAAACGAGCTGTTTTAATCACGGCCCCTTCAACTTGGAACATTTGCTAATGGCGTCACTTCAAGATCAACTGCTTAACGCCGGTATGGTTGATAAAAAAAAGGCCAAAAAAATTGAGAAAGAAAAGCGTAAGCAGGCCAAGCAGCTGCCAAAAGGTCAAAAGTTAGCCAATGAGGCGCGCGAACAGGCACAGCAGGCACTAAATGAAAAAGCGCTACGAGATAAAGAAACGAATCGTGCACTCCAAGAGTTGGCCCAAGTTAAAGCGATTGCGGCGCAAATTAAGCAGTTAATTGAAGCCAACCGACTCGATCGAAGTAAAGGTGATATTGCTTTTCAGTTCGTCGACGGCAAAAAAATTAAAAAAATGCATATTTCGGTATTGTTCCAAAACCAATTAGGGAAAGGGCAAATAGCGATTGTTAAGTTGGGCGAGCACTATGAGTTGGTGCCGACAGCAGTTGCAGAAAAAATCAAACAGCGTGATGAGAGTTTAGTTGTCATGCTAACTGAAAATAATAGCGCAAGCACAGATCAAGTTGATGAAGATGATCCTTACGCTGATTTTAAAATCCCCGATGATTTAATGTGGTAGTTGCTGCTGCATCCAACCGTTATAACAACATAGGTTATTTATTGTGAGTTCTACCGACTTTTCATCGCTTGCGCTCGCGCCCGAGTTAATTTCAAATTTAACAACGTTAGGCTATCACGAGATGACGCCTATTCAAGCGCAGAGCTTGCCAAAAATAATTGCCGGTGAAGATGTTATTGCACAAGGCAAAACGGGCTCAGGAAAAACCGCCGCCTTTGGTTTAGGTCTTTTGGCCTCACTCAATGTAAAGCAATTTAGAATTCAAGCCTTAGTGCTTTGCCCAACCCGTGAGCTAGCCGATCAAGTCGCAAAAGAAATTCGACGTTTAGCTAGGTCAATCCATAACATTAAAGTTTTAACCTTATGTGGCGGCATGCCGTTTGGTCCTCAAGTAGGATCGTTAGAACACGGTGCGCATATTATTGTTGGTACGCCAGGTCGTATAGAGGAGCATGTTCGTAAAGGCACCTTAGTTTTTAATTCGCTAAAAACATTAGTTCTCGATGAGGCGGACAGAATGTTAGAAATGGGTTTTCAGCCTGCCTTAGATGCCATCATTGAAGATATGCCAGTTAACCGTCAAACGTTACTATTTAGTGCAACCTTTCCTGAAGAAATAGAATCAGTTGCGCAGCGAATAATGCAAAAGCCAGTGCGTGTGGCGGTAGAGTCACGGCATACTAATAATATTATTGATCAACGTGTTTATGAAGTCGGTAACGACAATCATCGCTTGCAGGCATTACAATTATTGTTATTAGATTTAGATCCAGAATCATCAGTCGTTTTTTGTAACACTAAACTAGAAACGCAAGCGCTAGCAGATGCGTTAAAGAGAGCGGGTTTTAGCGCTATGTCCTTGCATGGTGATCTTGACCAAAAGCAGCGTGATCAAGCTTTAGTTCGCTTTGATAATAAAAGTATCAATATTATTGTGGCAACCGATGTTGCCGCCCGTGGTTTAGATATAGATGCGTTAGATGTAGTTGTTAATTACCATATTGCTCGTGACCTTGATGTACATGTACATCGTATTGGCCGCACGGGTCGTGCAGGCAGTCATGGTGTCGCCTGTACTTTAGTGGGTGCCAATGAAAAATATAAACTGGGATTGTTAGAAGCACATTTAGGCCAGACAATAGCGGCATCATCATTACCCTCAAAAGAATTATTAAATCAATCGCCGCGTCAGCCGGCTATGACAACATTGCAAATCGATGGCGGAAAAAAGCAAAAAGTCCGCGCTGGCGATATTGTTGGCGCATTAACGGCGCAGGGTGAAATCGAAGCAGGGCAAGTAGGCAAGATACAAATTTTTGATCATCGAGCTTATATTGCAGTAGCAAGAGAAGTAACACAAATTGCACTTGATAAAATAACGCATGGCAAACTAAAAGGACGTACTTTTCGTGTTCGTCATATTAGAGGCTAGTTGAGCGTAATGCGAAATAAAAATGCGTTTATTAATCTTATGTATTTAGGTGCGCTGCCGTTTATTGCAGGTGCACTCTTGTCTTTACTGTCTATTGATACTTTGCCATTGCTAGGGTCTGTAGTGCATATTGTAAGTGTGTATGCGTTAGTGATTAGTGTTTTTATGGCAGGGATACTTTGGGGTGTTACGCTTCAGTTGCAGGAAAATAATGCCAATAGCCAGATCAACTTTTTAATCAGTAACATTCTCACTTTAACAGTGTGGTTTGTTTATCTTATTTATCCCGATAGTATTGCTTTTCTATTAACCACGGCAGTTATATTTTTGTGGTTATTAATGCTCGATACAAAACTCGTTCAACGACAGCATATTAGCAAGAGTTACTACCAGGCGCGAAAATGGGTGAGTGCGATAGTTATACTGTCGTTACTAATTATCGTACTAGTTATTGCCGCTAGTTAATATTTTTACTCTCCCAAACTAACCTTTGTTTAATAAAGGTTAAGTCTTGTAGTTATACTGAGCCATTTTAAGTAAAATCTATCAAATAAATCTCCTTCATCGAAAACTATAAAAGAATTCATTATGAGCAATCCTTCGTTTGATATCGTTGTATTTGGTGCCACTAGTTTTGTTGGTCAAATTCTTAGCCAGTATTTATTTGATCAATACGGAGTCTCTAAAGTCCGCTGGGCCATGGCGGGTCGGTCTCAGCAAAAACTCGAAGAAGTAAGATCGCAGCTAGGTGAGGGTGCCGCTGACATTCCACTATTAATTGCGGATGCAGCCGATGATGAAGCTTTAGCCGGTTTGTGTGCGCAAACACAGGTAGTTATTTCTACAGTAGGACCTTATGCCTTATACGGTGAGTCAATGATTCGCGCTTGCTGTGATAGTGGCACAGACTACTGTGACCTAACAGGTGAGGCACAGTGGATTAAAAGAATGCAAGATCGTTATGAAGAAAAAGCCAAAGAAACAGGCGCTCGAATTGTTCACTCCTGTGGATTTGATTCAATACCATCAGACCTAGGCGTACATTTTTTA
>DMZE01000293.1 GCA_003492055.1 Cellvibrionales bacterium | reverse complement strand
GTCGGGCCACCCCCGACGACCTTGAACTTAAAACTTAAAAAATAAAACTAAAATTCCAGAATATAAAAACACCATCAAATAAAGCTTAAAAATCTAGACTCTGCCTACCACTCCACACCTTATAAAAACCACTCAAATCGCATACAATACATACACAATAAAAATAAACAATTAAGCGAAAACATCAATGAAAAAAACCTTAGCCACGGCGCTTACAATAACCACCCTACTATTGTTGATTGCCTCCGCTCCTAGCCTCGCAGAGCCACCCTACCAGGGCACCATATGGATTGATCCCGACATCATCACAGCAGATGACCCCTCTGCATTCGAAAGCCTCACCTATGCAGGCAGAGGCAACCATGTGGTCTATGATCGAAGAGTGCCGGGCTGGGTGACGATTAATGCGTATTTATTCGATGTCGTATGGGATGACGGTATTCAATCGCAGGCGCAAATCAATCCTGAGTTTGGTAGCGTTAATGCAGCGGCTATTGAGGCTGAAAAATATGCCCGCGCTATTGGAAAAATACCTACATGTCTTCGTGTTGATGTTGATGAAATTTGGATAAATAAAGGCGTTCAGCCCTATGGCGGTGGCAATCGCTCAATACTAATCCATACTGGGCAAACTGAAATTTACGAACAACGTGGTGTGTTAGATGAAACGCTAGTGCATGAAGGCAGCCATACATCGCTCGATACTGCGCATGCCTATGCAAGCGGCTGGATCGAAGCGCAAAATAGTGACCCTACTTTTATTTCTACTTATGCACGAGATAATTCAAAGCGAGAAGATATTGCCGAAAGCTTTTTACTATGGATGGCAGTTCGATATCGTAGTGAAGCAATCAGCCAGCAAGATTATAATTTAATAACACAGGCGATACCGAATAGGCTTAACTATTTTGATAATATGGAATGCGATCTTTACCCCTTTGTGATTAGCGAGCCAGATCAGTACACCATACCAACACTTAATCAATGGGCGCTAATAATGCTTAGCTTACTATTGCTAAACCTAATACGGATTGAACACAAAAAAAGAAGAGCTCTATAGCTATACTATTTGACTAAACAGATGATAGAGTAGAGGCTAAAACAATGCAGGCATCGTTTTAGTTTTAAACATAAAAATTAAAGGACAATAAAAAGACGCTTCTCGTTATTTTGAATCAGCCTCTAATGCTTGAATCTCCTGCCAAATAGCTTCAGCCTCAGCCGTCAGCTTCGAATAACCCATAATGTCGCCCTTCCTTTGTAAAAGCATCGCTCGCTCTAACAAAATATCATAGGCCTTTCGGAGTTTTTTTTTGGGATCAGACTTGAATATAGAAAACATAGAATAGCTCTGTTAATTGATAAACGTTTACTACTTATACTCGAAAGAAAAGAAACGGATCACGTCTTTATTATTGCGCGGTACTGTTATTGTACAGAAGTGTTATCGCCCAAACAGACATTTAGCATTATTTTGCTCAATCGCTTTATCGATAGCTCGCCCTAAAGACAAACTGCCCGTCGCATCTTGCCCTAATTCCCAGACCAAAATGCCGCCTACCCGGCCAAGTGCTAACTGTGTTTTAGCTTGTACCGTTGGTATGCCATTCCAATAGGTTTCGCCATTATCATCACGCTGAGCATTCGCAGGATCCGCCTTCACTAAATCGGCATAGCTCTGCGGATTGGGTCGCGAGTAAAAGGGAATACCCAAATTAACTTTAGCGCGAGGTAACTTACGCTTATCCCAGTAAGCCAAGCTCTCTTCAGCAAAAACCATATCCGAATGATGTGTTCTCCCAGAATCGTAAGCCATAACATTTACAAAATCTGCTTTTGATAACGCTGTAACATCAAAATAACGCGCATGTTGACCAAGTGCGGGTACAGCGATACTAAAAAACTTATCATGTTTTTTTAGCGCTTTAGCTAACTGCTTAACCAACAAAGTAAAATTTTTGCCTGACTCAATGCCGCTAGGAAACTCCCAGTCAAGATCGATACCGTCAATATCATGAAGTTGCAATAGAGCAATAACAGATTTAACGAATCGAGTTCTTGTAACTGAACTGGCCGCTAGGGTTTCAAAGGCCGAATCATCACCCTCATTCCAACCACCAACTAATATACCCACTTTCGCACCAATAGAATTAGCACGTCTTTTAAACAGAGAGAAATTTTCGGGAACAGGTAATGGATCTAATCGGCCATCAGGATGCGGCAACACAAATGCGTAGATTGCATGAGTTAAATGAGTGGGTAATTGCTGAGGAACTTGACGATAATGTGGCAAGTAACCAACAAATCGGTTACTGCCACAATCATCAGTATAGTTAAAACGCAAACTGCCAGCGACAACGCTTTCAGTGAGTAGCACTGATATCAGTGCTGTAATAATAAGACTAAGACGTTTAAATGGCACCGCCTTAAACTACCATCGCATTTTAGCTTTACGTGCTTCATCGAACATACAAAACAGTGCATTCATTTCAAGCAGAATGCCGTAGAACAATCGATAAATCGGTACAAAAACGATAATGTGTAGTGGCTGCCTACAACTCACTGCAGAGAAAGCCGCGGCTGACATATCAGCCATTAGCAATACGAAGTACCACATATAGGCCGAACTGATACCATCAGAAGCTGCCAACATGATGACAAGAATAACAACACTCAAGACATCAATAATAGGCCAAACAATCGCTTCGACAACAAACCACATTAACCACGTACCGAGGTTAGGTTTTTTATCTGACTCATGCGTCCAAAGATTCCATGCGGCACCACAAGCCTGTAAGTTACCACGGACCCAGCGATAACGCTGACTCAACAAAGCGGTAGGTGTTGACGGGCATTGAGTGTAACAAAGCGCTGAAGGCTCAAACACAATACCGTAACCCGCACCCAGCATAGCCATCGATAACTTAGCATCTTCCGCAAAGGTATCCGATTCCCAAGGTCCTGCAATATCTGAAGGCTTAGGTGGAGGCC
>DMZE01000129.1 GCA_003492055.1 Cellvibrionales bacterium | reverse complement strand
AGCTAAGCGACTTCTGGCAGCCAACAGCTGATGACCATCCGCCAACGTTACGCTGCGTGCTATATGGCGGATATCAGTATCGCCTTCTAATACAGCTAATTCAAAGCCAAGCCAATCGCGATACTCTGTAAACTGCGGCCAATCTTCTAAGCTACCTGCTAGTTTATTATACTTACTGTCCACGACCATATAGTCATACTGAACTGAGCTGAACTCGTCTGCACGCTGCTCTATAAAACCATCGACTGCATCAATACCGCCAGCCTCATAGACTGCAACAAATTCAGTTAGCTCATCAGCAAAACCTTGATCAACACCTTTGAAATAATGATAGGAAAAGAGGCTATAGATTATCAGCAGCAAAAACATGGAACTTAAAACACTAAACAGCGTGGACCGCATCGCATAGCGAAAGATGTAGCTGCTGAGTACTTTACTTACAATCATGCATTTATCCGAAAGCTAGCTAAAATATTAGCCATGCAAACTTTCCATAAAAAAAAATAAAAACTTTTTAGCTAAGCGTCTTTAAGCTAAAAAACTTTAAGAGGGTGTATTTAACACATAGCCTGAACCACGAACCGTTTGCAGTAATGGCCTATCAAAATCTTTATCTATTTTTTGTCGCAGACGACTTACATGTACGTCTATAACATTGGTTTGTGGATCAAAATGATAATCCCAAACGTTTTCAAGCAGCATGGTGCGAGTGACAATTTGTCCCGCATTGCGCATCAAGTACTCTAACAAGCGAAATTCTCGCGGCTGTAAAGAGAGCTTTTGACCGGCTCTTTGTACTTCATGGGCTAATAAATCGAGTTCTAAATCTGCCACTTTTAAACGAGTAACCGGCGAATCAATATCACGACGCCTCACTAACACTTCAATCCGCGTATACAACTCTTCAAAATCAAACGGCTTGGCTAAATAGTCATCAGCACCCACTTTTAGGCCATCGATACGATCGCTTACTTCACCAAGGGCACTTAATATTAGAATGGGGGTAGTATCACCTTCGCCGCGTAAGGCTTTAACGATAGAAATACCATCGAGCTCGGGAAGCATGCGATCAATAATAATGGCATCGTAAGCTTCATCTTTTGCTAAACCCAGCCCATCCGTACCCGTGGCTGCATGCGTAATAACCTGACCTTTACCGATAAATCCTTTTTCAACAAATTCAGCGACACTTTGATCATCTTCAATTAACAATATATGCATAAAAATACTTTAATCCTTGAAACACTCTAATTTGAGTTCACTACGCTACTATTTGAGTTCACTACCCTACTAACAGCAGTTCGTAGAAAAATTAAGACCCAATATGAAAAATGAAAATAAAAGCTATATTTATCAATAATATAGAATTAGAACCTTGATAATTTAATTAGCTTTCTTGAATAACTTACTAAACCGTTTCCAATATTAGCATTCACTTAGTCTATAGTTAATTAACAAGGCGTTAATTGTTGGTTACAAATCGAACAAAATAAGGTCTAATGGGTCATAACTAACACGAACCGCAAAAATTATAACTAATAACAAAAGCGATATTCAAAGTGTGGGGGTACTCAGTCTATGTGGAGATTGAATCTTACTAACAGTTTAGCGGCTCAGCGGTCTTTGCATGCGCTTGTGCAGCAAGCTGCATCCATGTTTTTTACGCCATTACTAATGCGCGCCCCATTAATCCGCTTATCATTCATTTCTTTACCGCGTTTATTCTTCACCTTATTGTTAGCCACTGCAGCCACTGTAGTCCCTGTGGTCGCTGTCAATGCAGCAACTGAACAACTGACCTATCACTCGCTCGATACCTATCCAGGCCATTTAAACGATACTGCAGGCAGCGGCTATTTGATACCACAAATGTCGCTGATACAATTTTCAACGATATTTATAAAACAATCCGAAAAGCCCGCAGACGAGCTACCTCGCCGCAAAGTGTCTACTCAAACAGAAGCCTATAACAGATCTATTGAGTTACTAGTCTCAACAGGCGAATTTGTGACGCCACGCGCAACCATTAACTTGTTAAACCCCAATGCGTCTCATGGTTACTCTCAAGACTCTACAGAGCCTTATCGCTCTGGAGGTTCAGCATTAGGCGAAGTATTACGAATGGGATTGAAGTCTTGGTGGAATAACAATGAAGGTTCACAACTTCATGCTATTAGCGCAGTGGCACCCGAGTCGGTTCGCACCGGTAAAGTAGCCGGCAAAGCTAAATTTGATTGGGACTACTCGTTAAAATTTTCTTATGATGACGTTAAGCTGAAATTCGAAAAAGCCTTTTAATAGCAATCGATGAAATAGCGCGACACTTCTGCTCTACCCTCCTTCTTTCTAGTTGCTGCCGACGTATCTCGTCAACGCCCATAACAGCCCATAATAAACACACCACCTACACAGCCTCGTCCGCGCAAGGTACAATTGCATTTATACTGCAAGCTTATTAACAACAACCCTAACAAGATAAAACTTATGCCCACCAATGATCAACTCACTGACGCTGTAATAGCACCACTAGGTCGCCGACTAATGGCAATGCTTTACGATATTTTTTTACTCATGGCCATTCTGCTTTGCACCAGTGCTGTTTATACCGTTATTGCAGTATCAATTACCGGAGACTTTGCACAACATGGTAATGTCCAAACCGATGAAACACTGCATGAGCTAAACCCCACCGAATTAGGCTGGCCAATTTTGCCAGTTTTGGCTTCCGTCTATATTGGCTTCTTTGTTTATTTTTGGCGAAATACAGGGCAAACCTTGGGCATGCTTGTCTGGAAACTGAAACTAGTCTCCAATGATCAAACGCCTATCACTTATGGGCAAGCATTAGTCAGAGTCATAGCCGCAATACCGTCAGTGGCCTTGTTCGGGCTAGGCTATATTGGATTGTTGTTTGGCAGTAAAAAACAGACTTGGCATGACCGCATATCAAAAACAACGGTTATTCGCTTAGCCAAAAAATAATAGCTGACATCAAAGAAAAAAGGATACAACGATAGAAAGATAAAAAAATAAAAAAATAAAAAGACAAGCAAATTATCGCGTTCGATATAGCAATATAGAACCAACAGCAGCACAAATTAATATCGGCAGTAGCACCGCATAAAAAGGTGAAAAACCATAAATAAGACTGCTAGGGCCTAATAAGTTTTGAGTGAACTGAAACGTAATACCGACAACCACACCAATAAAAACGCGATAGCCCATTGTCGAAGATCGCAGCGGGCCAAAAACAAAAGATAACGCCACTAAGACTAAACTGATAATCATCAGTGGATGCAAACACTTCTGCCAGAAAGCCAAACGATAAGCACCACTATCGAGCTCTTGCTCATCTAAATAATTAGCATAATCATACAAACCCGTCGGCGATAGATCTTCAGCTGCCAGCGAAAGATAGCCGAGCATTTTCGGGGAGAGTTGCGTATTCCATTGCAGCGTTGTGAATTGACTGCTATCAATCGTATCAGAATGAAAAACACTTCGCTGTACACCTTCCATTAACCAGCCACGCCTCTGGTAACTGGCGCGCCTAGCAAATGACGAACTCAGTAAATCACCTTGTGCATCAAATTCAAAGGTGGTGACACCGTATAAAACACCACCAGGCTGAACCACATTAAAGTGCATAAACGTATCACCCTCACGGTGCCATAAACCACCACCGGCGACTAATGAGCGATCCGTTCCTGAGATAGAAAAATCTTTATGACTCTTGGCCCATTGATCAGTAAAGGGTGAGACATACTCACTAATTAACATCGATAATAAAATCAACCACAAGGTCGGCTTAACAGCCATCCAAATTAAGCGACTCAGTGATACGCCGCTGGCACGTATCACGGTAATCTCACTACTACTCGACAGCATACCCATTGCGACTAAGCAGCCGACCAATGCTGATAGAGGAATATATTCATTGATACGGCCGGGAATGGTTAAGCCTATATAAATAAGTGATTGCCAAAAAGTATAATTGCCACGAACATCATCTAGCTGATCAATAATGGCAGACACCACATCAAGGCCAACAATAAGCAACAGCACCATCAAAATAGCGCCAATAACATTAATGCCTATATAAGAGCTCAGTTTATTCATAACTTAACTTATTCAT
>DMZE01000217.1 GCA_003492055.1 Cellvibrionales bacterium | reverse complement strand
CAATGAATAGTACAAATAAATGATAATGTGATGGCCGCTTTATCAGCAAGGGCTTGTATGTTTTTCATTATGACTTCATTTATTTAGCGTTTAAGCGGCTTTATCTTTACTGCTATAACAGAGGCAATGGTTTTCTTATCAAAGCCTTAATAAAGGAGGTATAAATAAGAATGGATGGTAATGATACACTATATCATTGTTTGAGCAAGCCCGCTCTTGGCGCACAAGGTACATACTCAACAATTAATCTGAACGTAAAAATAATGTTTCTATCGTATTCAATTTTTATCGACTAACAATCAATATGAATACTTTGCGAAAGAGGGCCGGTAGAAATATTGATTAACTCATCAATCTGTTGATCAAAAAATATTCCTAATGGTCTTACCCCCGTTTCCATTGACTCCATTTCCAGATTTCCTGAAAACAATAGCCTTACATTTTTTGCCTTCATTGATTTTATTTAAGCGATTGAATTTAGATACCTTATTCTGCTCTTAATTGATGTTATACAAATACATTAATTGGAAGGAATATTAAACTAATGTTTGAATGGGGCGACAACAAAAGTGCTATTGTTTATAAACTCAAGGTTTATCGACATATAATACCTTGGCCTCTCAATAATCGCTTTTGTGAAGCCAAAGGCTGATTTACAACTGGAAATTTATTGGCTCTTTTTTCGGACTCTAATTTTATGACCAACAATAAAAATAAACACCGCTAAAAATCCATAAAATAAATTAGGTAACATCGGAATAAACAAACCTTTTTGTTCTGCCTCATTAATGATGACTAAATGGCTGCCCCAATCAACTGGCGTTGCATAAGGCATATTCCGCATAGGAAGCGCAGAGCCAATGGGCGGTCCAAAATTAACAATGGGTAGCGCAGCAATAGCATCGGCCACGTCCATACCTACAACCACCTCGCCAAACACTGTGAAGCCACCATTTTGGAAATCAAGATTTGCAGCATTGTCGGCTAAGTTAATAAACCACTGGCTGGTTGCACTATTTGGATCACTGCCTACTTTAGCCATGGCGACAGTGCCGCGCACATTGGATAATGCAAATTCATTAACGATGGCTGGATCAACGGGTACATAATCAAAGAGTTGATTTATAAAGGTGAAACCACCGCCCTGCACAATAAAGCCAGCAATACTGCGATGAATAAAGCTGTTGTTATAATCGCCATCATTCACATACTGTAAAAAATTCTCGACATGTATAGGCGCAACATCTGGACGTAAATTAATTTCTATAACGCCCATATTGGTATCTAGAAGCACTGTGGGTTCTGCTTTAACAATAGCAATATTGACAAATAAACATATCAGAAAAACGCGTGCAACTATCAGCGCGGCGGCGCATACAAGGCTATCAATCGTTCGATAAAAACAATCAATAACATTCCTAATAAATTTATTTATTTTCAATTTATGCCCGCCCGCCAAACTCACCGGTTACCGTTGAGACTTGTACCTTATCGCCATTGGCAATGTATTCAGGAACATTTATTTCTATGCCTGTACTCAACTTCGCCGGCTTAGTTCGCTTAGTCGCCGAACCACCTTTTAATTCAGGGGGTGTATCAACCACTTCTAATATCACTGTGGCTGGCATTTGAATGGCAATAGGTGAATCATCGATTAACTGAACGAATACACCTTCAAGCCCCTCAGTAATATAGTTAGCCATATCACCCACTACATTGGCATCTAATGTATGCGATGAATAATCTTCAATATCTAAAAAGACAAAAGCTTCACCGTCCATATAAGAGAAAGTACTTTCTCTTCGTAAAAGATCCAGCTCTTTTAAATCATCATCGGCGCGTAGAACTAAATCAACTTTGTTGCCATTAGCGACAGAGTAAATGGTAAACCGATACGTCACATTACCACCGCGGCCTTGCGCTGAAGATTTTTCAATATCTCTCACTTGAAACACAGCATTATTGTGCTCAATAACATTGCCTTTTTTTACATCGCTTGCTTTCATAATCTGTCTCTATATCCGCTCTATCGCTGTTGTTGTACATTTTGCCTATAACACTTTAACGTGTATTTATGGGACACACAAACAAGTTAAAACATTAGTGTTAATACAAACAGCGATTATACAAGTTCAGTTATTAGGCCAGATAGCCGCATAAACCAGAAAACAGCGGCCTCAAACACTCACTAAGCAATACAATTACAAGGATTTCTAAAAGGCCAAAGGGCTTATGGCTATAAGATTTCTTTATTCAAAAGGGTGATTACAGGCGGGTATAGAGCAATAATTCATGACTAAACGATAGTAGAACCCAAAAAACTAAACAATATTTTGCTCATGGTACTTAACGCCGTAAGCTGACGAGATCATGGTCCCGTCATAATTAAAACGCCAGCCGCAGGTAGTGCTTCTGAATCATCAACCACCGTATTGGGTATAACCAGCGCACCAATTGCTGCACTGCATTCGTCTGCTACTAACCCGTTATTTAATAATATTTTAACCGGCGGTGAATCAAAATATTTTTGTTGCAAGCCATTTTCTGTTGCCGCATTTGAGAATATCTGAATCTCTATTAAGTAAGCGCCTATTGCAGGACTGCCTGTAAAGCCTAATTGTGGAATGGTACAGTCGCCAGCGCTATCCTCTACACAAAAATCCAAATGCGCATGTATTGCGTCACCTATTGCGACATCGGCGGCTTGCTCTATAGGTGCTTCCAGCGGGCCTTCAAGCCCTTCGGCTGACCAGATAGTACCTTCAGCGTAATAGGCATTCTCTTCGGCGGTGCCATTAATAACGACTTCGGGTGGTATAGCGCCAAAATAGCGTACACGCTCTTCATTGGGTGGGTTATCTAACCAAAGCTGCTGCTCTTTGTCCCAAAAACGCAATGATCCTAAGGCGCGAAACCAGAGGAATTCACCGCCGAGTAAATCACCCGCACCAACTACCCAACCTGGATCATCGGTTTTATGTGGGCCACCAGGAAAGTCGCCAAAGTTGGCCGATACAATGGTTCTGCCGGTACTGGCCTCTACCGAAAATTGCTCTATGCTATCAATGAGTAATGACCCTCCGTCACTGGCTGGTGGGTCGACATTAATATATAAATCGAAATGACCGAAGTCATTACATGTTGTAATGGCTTGTATGTTTGCACTTTGTATTGCTGCAAATACACTTATTAAGCAGGTATATAAGGTTTTTTTCATAAGATTAAAATTGGAAGCGCATGGCTAACGATATTTCTCTGCCGGGTTCTGGGGTGAAATTACGTAAAAACGATGTTGATTTGCGAATATCTTCATTTAATAAATTTTTCATTTTCAAGAACACCATAATGTCTTTATGGTTCGCCTCGTCAATGTGAAAGGTATAGTTTAAATTGGCATTCAACAGTTTATAGGCCGCTGTTTTAGTTTCATTGTCACCGGCCTGATCTTGTTTTGAAACATAGCTGTAGCTAATTTCAGAACTAATATTATTATTGTTCCAGTTTAAAATAATACCTTGTCTACGCGGTGGTATACGCGGCAAATTTTTATTGTTAGGCAGCTTACCTCGTACATAATCGGCAAATAACTCAACTTGAAAATCACCGCCTAAGAACGCTACCGGCGGCAACGCCCATTGCCATTCATAACCTGATAGCGTGACGTTATCTTGAGTGTAATCAAATACGGCAATACATTCTTCTAAGCGTACGCAGGCGTTACGGAATTGTTGGTCGGCAATATCAAATAAGCCATTTATATCTCGCTTTTTCTGATAAATAAAATCCTTGGCTTCAGTATAAAATACGGCGGTATTCATTTCGCCAAAATCACTGCGCCATTCCCAGCGCGTTTCAAAACCATTAAACTTTTCTGGCTCTGGCGTTGGATTGTTAGCGCCAATTAATAGACCAATGTCGTAGCTGCGTGTTGCAAGGTGCGAGCCTAGAGATAATAGTTCTTGTATTTCTGGTGCGCGCTGTACAGAGTTTATATTTAGAATTAGGCTGTGTTCATTCGATACATCAAAAGTAAATGCCGAAGAAAGTGTGTAAGTTTGGTAAGTCAGCGGCTTATGGATAAATCGCAAGTTACTCGGTAATAAAGCTGCGGTGGCTTGACGTTGAGACAGTTTTTGCCATTCGTATCGAGCACCTAGCTCAATACTCGCACGGTTTAAAACAAACTGCTCATATGAAAATACGCCAAAGGATTGCTGGTCAGTTTTGGGAATAAAGTCTTCACCGCCTATCTCCATTTCGCTTTCAGCCATAAATTTTCTATTAACCCATTGCATGCCCATTCGGCCATTATGCTCGGCGCTAGTAAAATTAAATAGGCTATGATCTATCTCGGACTTTACTTCTACAACATCATTATAAAAGCGCGTACCATTAATTGCAGTACTGCCGGGAGTAGGATTTTCTTTTTCTATATGGGTATATTCTATAGCGCCTACGGTCAGGCGATAGCTTTCTAAACCCTTTATATTAAGCTGGCCACCTAGTTTAAGTAGATGCCGTTCTTGCTCAAGATTAATGCGTATGCGTGGTTGAATAGCAATATTGTCGCCGACAGGATGGCTATGACTATGGCCTGGTGAATCGGCTGCTTCGGTATGTGCACCAGGTGGTATGCCATATTGCTTATTAATAGCAGTGCTGGATACACCAATAAAAAAAGTATCTTCAACATAACTAAGTGCTAGTGAAGCGGCCTCTGATTTTGCATCGGTATTGAGCACCGTGGCAAAAGTATTATCTGAATTGCTTATGCCAAACACTTCTTCAATGGCTTGTTCTTGAATGGCGACGCCGGGAATACTCATGTCGTCGGCGGTTCGTATAAAGCCATCAAATTGAAAGACTACTTTGCCAAACTCTGCACGGGTTTTACCGATATAAGATTCTCGTGCATGCGTATTTACCAGCTCTTTACTCGTCTCTATGATAGAGCTAAAGGCTTCATTGTTTAAGGATTCTGCGATACGGCCATGATTAACTTCTACGGTTCCTCCAATCGCATTATTGCCATGTAATACCGTAGCAGGACCTTTAATAACTCGAATGCTTTCTGCAATGGCAGGTTCAATAGCGGTTGCATGGTCCGGACTAATAGACGAGGCGTCCCAAGCACCAATACCGTCTTCACTTAAACGAATGCGAACGCCCGAAAGTCCTCTTAAGACGGGTAGACCAACACCGGGACCATAAGAGGCGTTATGCACTCCAGGTTCGTTGGCTAATGTTTCGCCCAGCGTCGCCCCCATTTTTGTCGTTAGTTCATCGCCACTGAGTTCAAAAGTGCTTAAACCAAATTCGGTAGCAATAGCATTTTTATTTGCTTCGACAATCACTTCTTTAATGACTTTTTGTGTGGCAGTTTTAGAAGCGGTATCGGCTGCGCTTTCGGCCAATACTTTATGCGCGTAAAAGCTTGAACATAAAAGCAAGCAAAAGAGTATTGAAATGGAGCCTAGAGTGCTTTTTATAGAAGCGCTACTTATAGAAATGCTACTTATAAAAGTGCTTTGTATAAAAGTGCTACGCGGATAATCCGTTTTATTAAAAATGGTGTTTTTCTCGCTGTGAGTAATTTTCATAATAATGAACTTATTAAACATGCCATAGTTAAAATGTTCGCTGTATACAAGCATTAACAATGGCATCAGCATTTTCAGGGAAGCTAAAGTCTGCGCCAACTGACATACCAAAACGCCCTGCAAGAAGTGCAGCTGAAGTTGGTGATAATTGATAGTTTGCACTACCTGGGTCAATAAACTCAGGATCATCAAGCAGAGCATTTATATCAGGGTTTGCCTCAAGCTCAGGATGAGAAGAAGCCATATTCCAGCTTACAAGGTCAGGGTAAGTGGTATCTGCAGCACCGCCCTTGCTTAAGCGCCAAGATAAGGTGCTAAAATTCCAAAAAAGATTGTTGTCGACATACCTAAGATTATTTTGCGATGTATTAGCGGTTGCAATGTTGGTTTCTAATAATGTGCTTTGCGGCATAGAGAATATGTTATTAAATATTTCTGTTTCACGTACGCTGGTTAATACGAGAGATGATGAAAGCGTATTAATAATTGTATTGTTAAAGACACAAACACTTTTTGATGGATACAGGCTTTTACCTGTGTCGACGACTAATGCGGAATCTACCTGATTAAATGTGTTGCCATAAATATCGAGGTCAGAAAATAAGCCGGTCATTATTTTATCGCTTGAGGAGGCATCGGAAATCGCGGTGTGCAGATCAATTGAGTGGCCAACATGATTAAAAACATTATTCGCTATTTGAATACCGGTCACGCTTTCTTGTCGTTCTAAGGAAAATGTACTACTGCCTATGCCCTGCGCATTAATTGCCACGCCAGTATCTAATGCTTCGAATTGATTGTCCTCAATTAAAATATTATCAAGGCCGCGACCATCAGTAAAAAATACTTTATCTTCGGATGATTGCTGGCTGAAAATATCGTGAAGGTGATTACCTCGTACTAATAAATTACTCACGCCCATCATGCGTATACCACCGAC
>DMZE01000057.1:3061-4703 GCA_003492055.1 Cellvibrionales bacterium | reverse complement strand
TTTTTTAATTAGATTGAGCTGTCGACAAACTCTTCTAATTGCGTTTTTGATAGCGCGCCTACTTTTGTTGCAGAGGCATTGCCGTCTTTAAAGACCATTAATGTTGGAATACCACGAATGCCGTATTTTTGAGCCGCATCTTTATTACTGTCTACATCCACTTTACAGACTTTGATTTTGCCTTCGTAGTTAGCGGCAACTTCTTCCAATACCGGCGCAATTGCTTTACAAGGACCACACCATTCTGCCCAGTAATCGACAAGAACAGGAACTTCGGAATTGATGACTTCGGCTTCAAAAGTGGCATCAGTAACGTGGACGATGGTGTTGCTCATATTTTTTTCTCCAATACCCTATTAGGGAGTTGTCAGGTCAGTGTGTATTTATAAGTGGTCGCGATTGTCGCTAATTCTGGCAGCATCCTACCATTGCTATCGCTATAAGAACATTACCTATCAATACCGATAGGCCATAAAGATATGCTTTATAGTGAGTATAGGGTTAAGAGTAGATCCAGTTGTTAGTTATAAATTGGGTCGAAGTTATCAATTTCAAGTGATCAATGCAAAATGAGCATGGATGGGCTAATAATGAGGCGGCCGTTCATCGGCATCGCTTGTTTCAGTCTCTGGTTGATCCATGGTGGTTAATTGATCTTTGAGATTGACATATTTTGCGCCTAACTCATCGATTTGCTTTTGCTGAGCATACAAAACGTCTGATAGCTCATTGATATGCTTTTCGAGGAAGGCGATTTTGGTTTCTAGTTCAACAATTTCGTTTATCATATTTTATCTGTCTGGCTATTATATGCCGTTTATACTCGATTAATTGTTAGAGTGGATAACGATATAGCGTCATCATTATAGGTCTCCGAGATGTCGAAAAGCGCAAATAAAGTGGCAATAGTAGTGAGTTGCCAGGCCGTCATATTCACCCAGCCTTTATTGAGTACCAATCGATGCCTAATTCACTGATGAGGCGAGTAATATTATGAATAGCTTATGGGATTTTGCAGTGGGTATTTATCAGCATGAGCCGATAAAGTCTGCTTGTTTGCAGCTCCAAGATACAATGGGCGCCGATGTGTGCCTGCTACTGACTGTGGTTTGGCTGGGAAAAAACGGCCGGCAATTAACGCTGGCAGAAATAGCCTTACTCGTTAGTACGGTTGAATTATGGCAACAAAAGATGACGCTACCCTTGCGTCGGCTTCGTAAAGAGGTAAAGCAGTTAATTGATAGTGAGCCCTCGCTGGATGCCAAGCCGGTTTATCAGCAAATTAAGGCCGCAGAGCTGGAAGCCGAGCGCGTTAGCTTACAGCAATTGCAAGCATTTACGGATACTCAGCGCTGGCATTCACGCTTAGCGGTTAATGCAGATAATGCCGCCGCCGTTATGGCGAATATCAGCCTCTATTTATCGCAATGTCAGCCATTAGCAAAAACCAACCCAGCTCAGCAATGGGAAGAAATCAGCGCTTTATTCGTCAAATATTCAGATTAATGCTAGCTAGGTCACTTATTGGCTGCCTTCCTTTTACTTATCATGATCACTTATGCCTAGAATCAAAGTACGCCTTCTATTTAATCGATGCTAATTACCTTAGTAGGGCATCGCCAAGCGGGATGGAAAGCCAAGC
>DMZE01000057.1:1629-3010 GCA_003492055.1 Cellvibrionales bacterium | reverse complement strand
CCAAGCGGAATAGAAAGCCAAGCGAAACAGAAAGCCAAGCAGGCAGGCAAATGAAAATTCTTAGCATTAAATTATTACTTCTCTTAATAGGCTTAGGTGTTATTGCTCCCATGTTCATTCGTGGTCCCGGCGGTGAGCCTATTATGACTTTAGATGATTGGCTGCCTCACTCATTGATTCGTTGGTCAGAGAATACGATAGATGGATTAGGGAGCTGGGGTGATGCTCTCTCTAGTGAGACGCCATTAATGCATCATTCGCCACCGGCTGTTATTGGTGCTGGTGCCGAAATTTATACCTGGCGTGATAATCAGGGTGTTTTGCATTTTAGTGATACACCGGTCGAGGGCGCCGAGGTGACTTTGGTTCCTCATGATGGATTAGCTATTCCCGCCGAAAAATTTATTCAAGATGGCTTATCTCCGGCCGAGCCTGTATCGAGTTCGACTGGCCCTCGAGCTTTTTTATTGGAAGAGCAGGCTTTCTCTAATCGTAATAGCACGTTTAAAACCAAGAAAAAGGCTGTAGCCTCTGCTGGAGGTGCGACTTTGGCTGATATTGAGGCCATGGCGAACGGCGATATGTCTAAACTGGGAGCGGTGCTTAAAGATTTGCCTCAGCTGGTTGAGCAGGCAAAGCAGGCACGCCAGAGCACGTCGATTGATCAAAAAATACACGAATAAGTTCAGCTTCTCGTTTTGGAATGATTGCAGCTCGACAATAGCGCCGGCAGGCGATAATCTACGCGCCTTGTATTTTTAGCTAATTAATTCAACAGGACGAACCGATGAACAAGTTTAAATCTGGCATTGCCATCGTGGCTGGCGTAACAGCAATCGCAATCTTAAGTGGTTGCCAACAAGAAGGCTCATCATTGTCACGCGCAGCTGATGTGCCTAGCACGGACGAGCAAAAACAAAGCTACTCTTTAGGCCAGAGTATGGGCGGAAGTTTAAAAGCGGCAGATATCACGGTTGATTCTGCTTACTTTAATGCAGGCTTTTACGATGCAATGGATGGCGAACAGCGTATGACGCAAGAAGAGATTCAAGCATCATTAGCGGCGTTACAGCAAGCAACTCAGAAAGCGCAAGCAGAAAAGCGTAACTCAGCAATGCAAGCCAACCTTGATGCTTCTGCAGCAAGCCTAGCAGCGAATGCCGAGCAAGAAGGCATTGTTGTGACTGAAAGCGGTTTGCAGTACAAAATATTAACTGCGGGTGAAGGTGCAATGCCAGCTGCTGACGACACAGTTACAGTTCATTATGAAGGTCGTCTTTTTGATGGCACTGTATTTGATAGCTCACTTGAGCGTGGCGAGCCAGCAACCTTTCCTGTTGGCGGCGTTATTGCCGGTTGGACAGAAGCATTACAGTTAATG
>DMZE01000057.1:0-1560 GCA_003492055.1 Cellvibrionales bacterium | reverse complement strand
AATGTGATTCAGCCGAATTCAGCATTGGTTTTTGATGTTGAATTATTAGCTATTCAAGACGATGCTCCAGCAGCCGAATAATTGGGTTTAGCTTTGTTAGAGGATGTTTGAGATAGTTGTTTGAGATAGACATATAGTTTTAAACATAGAACTATAGAAAATAAAAAAGCCGGAATGATTTTTATCATCCCGGCTTTTTTTTGGCTGGCAATTTGAATCGCCATGTTTGAATCGATATGTAAGTTAAAACAGCTATCTATTTAAGTTGATGAATAAAGCCATCAGAAGTTATTACGCGATACCCTGCGTTAGCTGAACCGCCGCCATTAAACGCTAGAGCGAGTACTGATGCGCTGGTCGGTGCGACGGCATCGCGCTTGGGCATTATCCATTGTTTAACTTCGGTTAATGTATTGGTATCCCATAATTGTACTGTTCGATGCGATGTCCCCGTCAGTAAGTAATCACCGTTATTTGAAAAAGCGACTGCCGTAAATGATAAGCCGCGTGAGAGTGCTGAAGTCGCTAACGGTATCTCGCCTTTTGATTCGCCTGTTGTGGTATCCCAGAGTGCTGCTTTATCATATTTTGACATGGTAAATGCCAGCTTGCCATTGGGCGATAATTTAACTAATTGCACTTCGGCTTTATGCGGCCACTCATATAAAACATCACCCGTTTGTAAATGCCATAATTTAGCACTGTAGTCATCAGAGCCGCTTAACACTAAATGTTGGCGGCTATTAAAATCAACCGAAGTGACTCTGGCCTGATGATAAAAGACTTGTTTTACGCCGCCATTACGGACATCAAATAAGGCGGCTGTGTGATCAGCAAGTCCTAGCAATGCGAGCTGTGCATCGGGTAGTAAACGGATATCGAGAATTTCACTGGGGGCGGTCCAGTAAGCCATGCTAGCGCCGTTTTTAATATTCCATAACACCATAGTTTGCGGCGTAGCGGTAATGGCGTAATTGAGATCAGGAGAGAAAGCCGCATTGGTGATTTCAGTGAATTGTCCTTGTCGGTGGTTCCAATTGAAGCGTCGAGCGTTGTCACTGGCTCGCCATAGGCTGCCGCCATGATTAATAGAACCGACAAAAGCTAGTGATCCATTGTCACTTAATTCAGCTGAATACAAACCTTGCACGGCATACTCAAAACTGGATTCGGGCGCTGTACCGCCAGAGCACGCTATGAGTAATAGCGGTAAGCTCAATAGCTTTAGAGAAAGCCGTGAAATATGCTTGAGATAATTCATAAACCACACTCAATAGAACGTTGTGTTAGATCAAAGCGATGCTGTGTCTTAGTTGTTATATTAAATCCAAACCCGGTTAACGCCAAGCTATCTTATATGTAAAGGATGCTAGTAATCACTTATGTATAAAAAAGAGTTAAGAATTGTCGTACAGCGATTATTGATTGAGTATCCTGAGAATATTTAAAACAAAATCAGTGATCAATGCTGAGAGATAGCGAGGATGAAATAAGATGAAAAAAGGTGAAATAAGATGAAACAAGATGAAACAAGATGAAACAAGATGAAGTAAGTATATG
>DMZE01000234.1 GCA_003492055.1 Cellvibrionales bacterium | reverse complement strand
AACGGCACAACGGTATCAACAGCACCTAATGCAAGCGCCTCGGCTGCTTTAGCTTGCTTACCACTACAAATCCATTCAACGGCGTTATCGCAACCCATTAAACGTGGTGCACGAACCGTACCGCCATAACCTGGGATAATACCCAACTTTACTTCTGGAAAACCCACTGCAGCGACATCGGCGCAAACGCGATATTCAGCCGTTAACGCTAGCTCAAAGCCACCGCCTAACGCAAAACCACCAATAGCAGCGACTTTAGGAAAAGGTAAATCTTCAAGGCGATTGAATATGCCATGAACCTCTAGCATTGCATCGGCAAGCGCTTCTTTTGTACCGGAAAAGAGCTCTGTAAACTCAGTGATATCAGCGCCAACAATAAACGTGCTTTTGCCACTGGTAATTAATAGTCCACTCACAGACTTATCGCCAGCTAACATATCAACGGCATTTTTAATTTCAAGCACTGTTGCGATATTAAGTGTATTGACACTGCCGGGGCCATCGAAACAGAGCTCGACAATACCGCTATCTAATTTTTTAAGGGAAAGATTTTTACCTTCGAACATTATTACTATCTCCAAACCTACTAATCGTTAGCTTTCGTTTTATCTATAAATATTAATAATCGATTGATACAAATAAGCCGCTTCATACTCGCCAGCTATTTATTTCGTTAGTCCGCTAGCCAGCTATTGGTTTAACCCGTTAAACAAGCTGGATCAAAGCGATATTGCTCCTCTAGCCAAGCTACAACTTCCTCTGCATAGACGGAAGAATAACCACTGTATTTTTTTATCAACAACGTTTTATCGCTTATTGAAATATTATCTAAACCTTGGGTTTGAAACCGCTCTATATCCGCCAATAAACCAGCGGCCAAAGATTCACCCATTTGCTGCTTGGCAAATTGTCGCCAATATAGATCCACTGCCCCAGATGCATTTTTATGACTAGCAACATCTGCAGACATTTGCGCGTATTGAAAAGCCAGTGTCGCTAGTGGTAGTTGCGACAAATACGCTTGATTCATCGGGTTAGAAAAATGACCCGCTGTTAATTCTGTTAAAAAAGGCTGGTAAGAAAATGCCTTTAAATGCAAATGACGACTTAACTTTGCGCCGTCATTTACCGGATAATTATCCCATAACACCGGTGGCCTTTGAAATTGCTCTGCTATCAACTGCAGGTTATCTTCACTATAACTTGCACTGCACACTTGCTCGCCGGTCCAAAAAAAATCGACATCAGAATCAAGTCCGCTACCCAATGCTCGCCAATAATCGGCAGGCCTTGGGCCAAATAATTTTTCTAGAACTGGATCCGTCGTGTAATACGACGGACAAACCATTATTTTCTGCGCTTTCGCTTTTGCGCGAATCCTCTCACACAAGGCCAACTGCATTGAGGCCATTTGATCACCACTCGAAGGCACGTCATCAAATAAAATACACAACAGGTCCGTCGATATAGATGCGATCTGATCAAGCTTATGGTCAAGCTGAGCTAAAGCATTTTGTCTGGCCTTAGCACCACTATCTCCCGACGAAGCATCACACAAACCAATCGGTGAAATACCGATACCAAACGTCATACCCCGCTGCTGAAAATCACGCGCGCATTGTTGCAAGGCGATTAGTTCAGTTTCACTCCAAGGCTCAGACCAATTAGCTCTAAGCTTTGCATCTGACTTTGGAGCATAGATGTAGGCATTTAAACCGACATCCGCCATAAATTGCGGATAATCTCGCCGTGCAGCCCACGACCAAGATGTTCCGTAAAAGCCTTCTATAATGCCAAGGTAACGCACGACGCTTCTCTTTCCAGGATAATTAGACTCAGGATGATAGCACTGTGTACCGTGATCAGGGCATTATGCCAAAGGATTAAGATAAAAATAGTTATAACTATTTAATGTCTATTTATTATCTTATTGTCTATTTATTGTCTTATTGTCTATTTAATGTCTGGGCTGTGAACGCCGACACACAAAGCAGTTGATTGCTTATTGAACAATTTAACAGCATGGTCTTTAATTAAAACTATGAGTGACTGTTCCCCGCAGGGACTCAAAGGCGAAAGCCTTACATGTTAGACTCCTATCTTCACCCCATAACCCTAGCCTTTGGTTAGGGTTTTTTTTGCTTGTTATTTATCTATTTACTTACTATTTATTTATTTATTTATTTAAACACTATGACCGAAAGAATAAGCGTTGAAAATTATCCGTTGTCGCTTCAGCAAGCTGCTCCAACGATATCCCTCGAAGTTCAGCGATATATTCCGCCACTTCTCGCACATAAGCGGGTTGGTTAGCTTTTCCTCTATGCGGTACTGGGGCTAAATACGGAGAATCGGTCTCTACCATTAATCGATCTAATGGAATTTTTTTTACGACATCGCGTAATTCACTGGCATTTCTAAAGGTCACAATACCTGAAATAGAAATATAAAAGCCCTCTTCAATGGCTTGCTTAGCCATAGGCCAAGTATCAGTAAAACAATGCAACACACCAGCAGCAGAACCCGCATGTTGAGCAATCGCCGCTAAAGTATCATCACGCGCTTCTCTAGAATGAATAATGACAGGCTTATTGACCTCTGCCGCTATTTTAAGATGAGTAATAAAATGCTCTCGTTGCGATTCAGCACTTTCTTGGGCATAAAAATAATCTAAGCCCGTCTCGCCTACTGCAACAATACGATCATCCAAAGCCCATTGCTTTAATGCCGCAGCGTCTAAGCCTTGGCTCATATCTTCTAATGGATGAAAACCTGCAGAGGCATAGACATCGTCATGCTGATCAACAATATCCATCATGGCAGGTAAGGTCTCAAGTGAAATACCCACACAGAGAAACTGACTAACACCTTGGCTACGTGCTTGTTGCAAAGCAGCATCGATACTACCACCACACTGCGATATATCCAGACGATCTAAATGACAATGGGAATCTACAATCATGAATAGTTAAACTGTATAAAGAAAAAAGAGAAGAAGAAAATATAAAAATTAAAATATATTTTATTATTTTTACATCGTATGCGTAGGTCGATCAGAACCAACAATACCGGCAAGATAGTTTTCTATTTTTTTTGTTGCGGTATCATCTTGCGAACTAAACTGCACACCAATACCTGCCGCACGATTACCCTGCGCATGTTTCGGTGTAATCCAAATAACGCGACCGGCTACCGGGATTTTTTCTGGCTCATCCATTAAATTCAGCAACATAAAAACTTCATCACCAATCGTATATTCCTTATTGGTGGGAATAAATAAACCGCCATTTTCAACAAACGGCATAAACGCCGCGTACAACACCGCTTTATCTTTAATAGTTAATGATAAAATACCGCTTTTTGTACCTGTTTTCAGTGCGTCACTCATGACTCTATCCGTATTCAACCTTAGAAGTTATCAGACTCTTAATTCATTTTACGTCAGTCATTTATTCAAACTGCATTAAAGCTTAGCGCTATCATCTCAATTTAGCTATTAAAATTGCTATAAGTGGCTGTTATAGATGGCTGCTATAAATGGCTACTATAAATACTCAGGCATTGCAGTAAAAGCGACTCTAGCAACAAGCGTGGATTAGCATTTTGAGCCAGTGCGGTTTTTGCCGTAGCCACACGATCATAAATTTGATGCAATTTCGCGGCAGGTAATTGACTAAGTATACTATTGTTAGCGGCTGCAACCGTGTCACCTTGACTAATTTTTACACTGTTACTCGCTAAGCGTAAAAAACCGTCTAAAAAATCGGGTAACTGTGATGCATCAATGTTTTTAGCAATATC
>DMZE01000242.1 GCA_003492055.1 Cellvibrionales bacterium | reverse complement strand
AATCAGTTCGCTGCGATCGAAGTGCGCATAGCTATAGCCGAGCTCCACTGAGAATGTTCGATCAAATAGGGCATGTTCCTCGAGCAATACATTCTCCACACTCTGGCTGCGATCAGGCGCTTTTTTGCGCGTCGCTTCGTTGCTTTTCATGGTGTCAATCTTGTCACTGGTGACATTGTCATCAGCTATGGCTGTAGATGCAGCCAATCCAAAAACAGTTGTTAGTATTAGTTTTCCCCACATATTTTTACCTTCCTTAGCCTATAATAAAAAAATTTCTTAATTAAATATTTCTCTTTAACTGTTGGTTGCTTAGTCCTGCCTGCCGACTTCTTTTAGCGCAGGCCAATCAGCGATTGAGTCGCCAGAGCCAGCGCCGAAGTGCGCGTTGCCTGCAAGCTGTCAAAGGCAACCTGCACTCGCACATTGTTAACAATGTGCTGAAAGTTATTCGATAGGGCCACTGACTGGGCCAGCTGACCGGCATCAAGGGCGGTGTTGTGGGCCAGCTTCTGTATCACCACATCATTGTTTGGGGTTTTGATCGCATAGCCGATATTGTTGCCGCCAAGATCGAACTGAGTGGTAATGCCGTTGCTGTTTTTATAGCTTTGGCTGGAGTTGCCGAGCAGATTATCAGAGGCCCCAGAGCCGCCCGCCGCACCTTCACTGGCTGTGGCGCTCTGATCAGAGTGTAATTCCAGAGCATCAATAGAGATGCGATTGGCGATTTGATTACCGCTGCCCGATACCTGAATGGTCTGGGAGATACCCTCGATATTATCCGTGGCGGGAATCGGATTGGTGATTCTTGGGTTGCTGTCGTCCCGGTCCCCGAGAGAGCCGCCAATAGTGATTGATGCCTTTGGGTTGTCTCGGTCACTAATGTCCATAGTCAGGCTCAGGCCTGCACCGTGATCAAAGGAGGTGTGATCGGTCCACTGTGTGGTCATCTCCAGTTTGAAATAACGGACCTTGTCTCTGGCGATAAACTTTCCGCGAATCTCCGACAATTGCTGTTCGGATACTTCAGTGAATTTGAAACTGGCTGAGGCCATTGAGGAGAAGACGATAGCTAGGGTGACCACTGCGGAGGTGGCGGAGTAGTGGCCTGCTGTTTTGTTAGCTGTTGGCGTTTTATCGACTACAGGCTTTTTAGCTGCCGGTACTTTCTGCGTTGCGGGCACTCTGCGTGCTGCAGGTGCTCTATAAGCTGCGGGCGCTTTTCTAGTTGCGGTGGTTTGTTTTTTCATTGGAGCGGATTTTGATCGGTTCATGACAGGCACCTCTTGAGTTTGGTCATCTATTACGCGGCTGGTAATAAGCCGCTCTCAATAACCGGAGTTGTTAAAGTTTTGTGACACTAAAATAAATCGGCATGGGAAAAACCGAAGTCGAGTAATTCGCTGTTGCTGATGGGGCTAAAGCTATCCATAAATCTGCGTGCGGTGAGCGCCGGTTCGGACTGGCTGAGCACGGTCTGTTTATCAAAGCCTTTGCCGATTACCGCAAAAATCACTCCGTTCCAGCCTTTTATAAATTCGTCTCGGGGAATCACTCGATTGCCGAGGGCCGGATCGGCAACATAGACGCTGTCACCAATGGTTCGCTTGAGCACCACAAAATGCTGATAGCCCTTGATATTAAGCAAGGTGATGGTTGGAATACGGATGCTGTCGAGAGCTTCTGGCTCGACGTTGTAACCGCGACCGCGCAAACTATGCTTCTGCACATATTTGCGAATATCCAGTAATGAAAAACCTTTTTCGGCGACAATCTCTGGATCGCTGACCTCGAGCATGCCTTCGATGACATCCAGCTCGGTGACATCTAGATTATAGGCGTACTTTAAAACCGTGGTCACCGCCGCCGCGCCGCAACTGAAATCGTACTGCTGCTCCACAAGATTTTTAAAGCGCTCTTCTCTAACACTGCGCACTGGCTTGTTAAATTGCCCAAGGCCAGCAAGGCTATAGAATTGTAAATCCGCCGCTAGGCTCGCTCGGGGGAGCATCAACTGCCATATCAAAAACAGCGCCGTGGCTATAGACAGTGAACGCCACAGTGAGTCTGGTAGGGAGCTACTGCTGGTATAAGGTGCATTTTGCATGGTCAATAGTTTCCATTTCCCGATGTAAAAAAGGCGCTGCTTACCCGTGGATAAACAGCGCCCAGTTTTAGCTGCATTGTGAAATACGAGCGCTTACTTACTGCTCGCCGCCACCGCCACCACCAGGAGGCGCTACTGGAACACTGACGTTAGCAATTGCCAGAGCATTGCCCTGCACATTGTTAGTACCCGCTGCTACGTTGAGACCAATATTGCCAGAGGCACCGGCCAATACATTGCTACCCACTGAAGCGTTGTTGCTATGTGCTTTGTAGATAGTCTGTGTATAGGTGATCTGTCCGCCAAGGCTGATATTGTCGAGATCGATCACGCCGGCCTCGGAGAACAGGAATGCTCCGCCGTCGCCATTGGGATCCTGCGCACCCTGAGCCTGGTTATCCACATCGATATGGCCCGTGTTGTCACCACCAGGATGAGTCTCACCTGACCAGGTATCCAGATAGACATCGCCAACTTGATCGGAGGTACCGTTGTAGGTTCCGGATCCGTCGCCGCTAAGAGCAACATCGACTCTGTTAACAATGGTATCTCTGACCGGCTCGTTGCTGGTGTAATTGCCATAGGCTGCTTGGTTTGAAGAGGCCGTTGCAGTGGCCAGTGCGCCACTGGCAGATGCCAGAGCTAGCTGGTTAGCCTGAACATTGTTATCGCCGGCAGCGATATTAATGCCAATATTACCCGCCGCATCCTGACCTGCATTGCCACCCAAGCTGGCATCATTAGTGGTGCCATAGCTGTAGGTGCTGTTGTAAGCCGCGACCTGATTAGAGAAGGTCTCAGCGTCCGCTGCTCCACCAAATACTAAAGTGGCGTCGATGCTGGCATTCATGCTGTAAGAGCGATCATAGGAATCGTCATGATGGCTGCTTGCAGAGGCTTCCTGACTGTAGCTCGCAGACTCGGAGTATTCTTCATTGGCCTCATGGGTGCTCGACCAGGTGGCATTTTTGTTCAACTCACCATTGCTGGTTTTAGTCCCTGAGGCATTTACCTGCTTGTGGCTTCCGTGCCCGTGAGCGTCGAGGACAATATCGCCATCCACATCAATTTCCAGTGATGAGTTACTTGAAGTATTGCCCGCTCCATCGTCTGATTGGCTGCTCTGCTTGCTTTTACTCAGCGATAGATCGCCATTGCCATTGATATCCAGGTGCTTTTCAAAGGCGCCGTACTCAGCTTCCCAGTTAGTTGTGCTATCAGTTGTCTTGGTGTAATCAACCGTGCCGCTCTTGGTATGACTCTGGCTGCGACTGGCTGATACTGAATGCTCATAGGCAGCAGCTTCACTGGCGGACTGATCATAGACATTGCTGTTGCTGACACTCTCTCCGGTACTGAAGTCAAAATCAAAATTGATCTCAGTGCCCTGGGATTGTGAAGCGGCGATGGCAGTCGAATTCTGCTGCACATTGTTATCGCCAGCCGCAACGTTAAGCCCAATGTTACCTGTGGCGCCATTCAGTACATTGTCACCAGCACTGGCTGTGTTGGTGGTTTCGCTACCATTGTAGACTTGGTTCTCAGCGCTCTTCTGGTTCACTTCAGAAACCGCTGTGGACTTTGAGTCAATAAGGATTAACCCCAATGCTTGAATGTCGCTGCTGAAATAATGGTCCTCATAGACATTGATCTCTTTATTAATCTCAACGTCGGAATCTGGGCCACGATCTTTCCCGCCATCGCTGTCATCTGCATAAGTCGCCATTGACAGACCAAGCACAGAGCTTATGGCCAAGGCCAGTGGTAATGGTTTCATTTTCATAGGATATTTCTCCTGATAGGTTTTGGTTTGCTACTGCTGTGCAGTGTTACTGCACCTCCATTTCGGTCCCAGTAACTCAGTGGATTCACTGGGACTGAATTTGTAAGCTCATCGACAGAGCGTTAACGGTTCGGTTGCCGTTGCCGACCACCTGATTAATTTGCACAATCCCCTGTGAGTTGCGGAAAGTGTCATCCGCTAGCACTGCATTCATTTCGGGTCCATCGGGGTTATCTGCCAGTTTGCTCTGAAGCGCGCTGTCGACCGAAGAGACATGTGAGGCCAGTTCCAGGTCGCCCAGTTCAACTGCGGCAAAGGATCCCGGCGCGCCAATGGCAATAGCGGCACCATTGAATTGGCTGTTGCCCGTGCCGCTGGACTGGTTGATCATGACTATGCCGACCCCGTTGTTGAATGCGCCGGGTAAAATCTCACCGATCAGGGCTTGCCCTGCGCCACTATCTTGTACTGAGCTGTTGAATTGGTTTATCTGTGAGGGCTTGACTGTAGAGGCACTGAAACCGCCGTTACTCGAGACCGCAATAGCCGCGGAATTTTGCTGTAGGTTACTGTCTCCTGCACTGATATTAATTGCGCTAATACCAGCCATGCCGCTGAGAGCATCTTCGCCAATCGTTGACTGTGAAATTGTTGTTAGCTGTATTTGACTATTTAGATCATCTGCTTTGGCGACACCAACGGCTAAGCCTATAGTCACCGCTAAAATACTGTTAAGGCTGCATTGAATGGTTTTCTTATAGTGCATATTATTTTTCATTTATAAACATTCCCTGTTTGCTGATAAAACTTTTTCCAGAAGTCCATTATCATTATGAGTTGATTTCTCATCCGTGTTTTAGGGTTAGCAAGCTCTATGCCAATTCAGGTAAGTCATTGATATAAAATGGGATATAGTATTTTTGAAGAAATATAATCTGAGGTTTTCAGGGCAATAAAATAAAACTGTCGCTGTAGCGTTACAGTTTTTTTGTTTGCGGCTATCTACAGACGTAACAGGTATGAGACAGTGATTCAGTTGGTTTTATTGGGCAGAAACTAAAACCAAGAAATAGAAAATGTCGAGTTTATTTTAATGCTAAGAATCAAACTCTGAGTTTATGTTTGTCGAGCAAGCGGTAGAGAGTCATGCGCGACACAGAGAGTGCTCGCGCTGCTTTGGAAATATTATTATCAGCATGATCTAAGGCATTTTTAAGGGCTTTTTTTTCTGCTGCCTCACGGACTGACTCAAGATCTATTACTTCAGCATTAGTGCGAGTCGGTGGGTTATTTAATCCAAGGTCTTCTGGCTCCAGAAGGTTTCCGTCACACATAACCAGGGCTTTTTGGATTCGGTTCATTAGCTCCCTGACATTGCCAGACCAGCTGTGACATTTTAGTGCGATCAGGGCATCGCCGGAAAAGTCCCGCGCTGGGCTGACCATGCTAGCGAGAAATAAGCGTAAATAGTGGTAGGCCAGTAGTTCAATATCGTCTTTGCGCTCGGCCAGTCGCGGCGAGTGAAGGTTCAGCACATTGAGGCGAAAAAACAGATCTTCGCGAAATTTTCCGGCACTCACGGCCTCCTCTAGCTTTACATGAGAGGCGGCGAGTACGCGCACATCTACCTGCTTGGGCTTATGAGAGCCCACCGGGTCAATGCTGCCCTCCTGTAAAAAACGCAGTAATTTAACCTGGTGACTGAGAGGTAGGTCGGCAATTTCATCGAGAAATAGCGTGCCGTGGTTTGCTTGTTCAAACCGACCGATGCGCTGTTGCGCAGCACCGGTAAATGCACCTTTCTCATGGCCAAACAATTCTGATTCAACTAAGTCTTTAGGTATAGCCGCCATATTTAATGCGATAAATGCATTGTCACGACGAGGACTGTGTTGATGTAAAGCCTTAGCGACTAATTCTTTACCCGTGCCGGATTCACCATTAATTAAGACATTAATATTCGATTGCGATAAACGACCAATAGCGCGAAATACTTCTTGCATTGCCGGCGCTTGACCAATCATTTCTGTCGGCACATTGGCTGAAGTATCAATTGCACCCTTGTCATTTTCATCGGCGTAATCAAGTGCTCGGCGTGTCATCGCCACCGCATCATCAATATCAAAAGGCTTAGGTAGATATTCAAAAGCGCCACGTTGATAAGAAGAAACAGCGTTATCGAGATCTGAATGAGCAGTCGTAATAATGACGGGTAACTTAGGATGCAGCTCTACAATTTTAGCAAGCATTTCTAAGCCATCGATACCTGGCATGCGAATATCACTGACAATAACATCGGGAACATCCGATTCTAAACGCGTTAATAATGCTTCAGCATCAGTGAATACATCAACGTTCATGCCTGAGCGCGAAAGTGCTCTTTCTAAAACCCAGCGAATGGATTTGTCATCATCAACAATCCACACATTGTTTGCTTTTGACATATTGAAATCTCCGGTTAACCGCTAACTTGTAGCGGCAAAAAAATTGAAAAGCAGGTATCGCCAACATCGCTAGAAAACGCGATTAAACCATGGTGTTGGTTGACGATAGATTGCGCAATAGATAAGCCAAGACCAGAGTTACTTGCGTGACCACTGACCATGGGAATAAAAATTTTGTCTCGAATGTCGTCGGAAATGCCCGGGCCGTTATCTCTAATGTCGATTCGGCAAACTAATTTATGGTTATGACCACCGATAGTAAATTGACGAATAACACGACTAGAAATAGTAATTTGTGGCTTGTTGCCATCATCGGGTTTTGTCTGTAATGCCTGTGTTGCATTACAAGTAATATTCAGTGCGGCTTGAATTAAGCGCTCTGGATCAGCAAGGAAATTTGGAATGCTTGGGTCATAGTCGCGGACGATACTAATACGATCACCGGCATCTGCTTCGGTCAATTGACGCACGCGTTCTAACACTTCATGAATATTGGTTGTCGAGAGACTTTGCGGCTTTGCTGGCCCAAGCATACGATCGACTAAATTTCTTAAACGATCTGCCTCACTAATAATAACTTGTGTATATTCTTTTAAATTCTCATCGTTTAGTTCACGTTCTAACAGTTGCGCTGCGCCGCGCAAACCACCCAATGGGTTTTTGATTTCATGTGCCATACCTTTTAATAAAGCATGCGTTGATTCTTGTGCAGAAAAAAGTGTTTCTTCACGGCTAATACGTAACAGACGATCAATAGGTTGAATTTCAACAATCAATGCGCTGCCAGGAATGTCTTCAATCGGTGTAATCGTATAATCAACAGTTGTTTTAGTAATCTTGCTACCCGTACTCGTCGTCAATATTGCTTCACGTTGCGTATGGGGTCGTCCTGAAGCTAGTGTTTCTTGTAAAGTCACAACGGTCGAGTCGGCAGCCATTAGTAACTTTTTAATGGGTTCGCCAATATGTCGATTACCACTTAGCCCCAGCAAAATTTCAGCTGCAGCATTAATATGGCTCAGGTGCAGCTGGTCATCCAATAGTAGAATGGCTGTGCTGAGGTTCTCAAGTAATCGTGTATGTAGTTGTTCTGAAATCATAATATAGTCATAGCAAGAATCGTGCGCAAAATGCCGATATTGGGGCATTATTTGAATTTTATAAAAAACAGTTATAAAACAATGATTTATAAGTTAAAGGCTCGATATAAAAAAAGGCCGCTGCTGCCTTATGGCTTTTTTTTAAATACTTATTGAGTCTAGTGTAGCTCTTGCACCACCATGGTGCACTAATTGATTGCTTTAATTTTGCTCCATGGCAGAGAGGCGAGAGCCAACGTAAAATAAAAAACGCTAAATCGTGGCGTTTTTAGGGTCATGTTTGTTGAAGCTGTTGTAAGCTAGCGGCTCTTTCAAGCCAATGGCTCTTTTATACACAGGTAGGTTTATAAACAGGTACGTTTACTATTTATGCGATCTAACACACTATTAATTGTTCTTTTAATGGCTTCTTTGGGCCTTAACGCTTATTTACTGCTTAGCCAGTCTATTGGTCTGCCAGTAATGACTGGCGCTTTAGGTCTAAGCTCGAACAGTTTAAAGGCAAGGCCGCGAGGCGATTCTGCAACCATAAAAAGTGGTAATGGTCAGCGACGCCAGTTAGAAAGCTTATTTAGGGTTGGCGATAAAAAAAATGATAAAGCATTGTTGGTGGCGGATTTAAACGATGCTTTTCTTGCTGGTGATTTCGATACAGCCATCGATGGCTGGCAATGGCTGAGTAGTAATGAGGTAAGTTTAGCTAGGCAATTAAAAACGCAATGGCTTAGCCGCGCAGAGCAATGGTTACTTGAAGATAAAATTGAGTCGGTAAAATTATTAACAGAAGCATGGCTTCAAGCAAGGCCATACGATAAAGCATTGCGTTATTTACAGGTGCAATGGCAATTAGCTGCTGGGCAAGTTGAAAATGCTTTAGAAACACTTTATGCGTTAATGAAAGAATTACCGGCTACTGAACAAGGTCGTTTTGTTCGAGAGATTTCAGAAATAGTGGATGCTGAGGTTGCGCGCTTAAGTGAGCAAAAAGCTTGGCAGCCGATGATTACCTTTCTTGAGCGCTTACTTTGGCACGAACCACAACATCCCCCTTATTTATTAATGTTGGCAAAGGCGCATATAGAGCTACAACAATATGCGCAGGCTAAAACATTATTGTATAGCTTACAATTTAATGCGTATTACGCTGAACAAGTAAAATCGTTATTGGCCATAATTGCCTTAAGTGATTTGCAATCCATGTCGATTGCATTAGAACAGCAGCGAGAGCATTACTTAGTGAGTGGGCTTGTTGATAACCGTGTGAACATCCGTTTAATGATTGATACAGGGGCATCTATTTCGGTTATGTCCGCCGACTATTTTAACCGCATTAAAAATCAGCTTGGGCCTGAATTTATTCGCAATGCAACCATTAATACTGCAGGGGGTGTTGTAAAGGCGCCTATCTATCAGTTCGCTTCTTTTGAAATAGGCGACTACCGAATACCGAATATGGAGTTCGTCGTTATGACATTAGAAAATAGTGGCAGTAAAAATAATGGTGATGGCTTATTAGGCATGAATTATTTGAAAGCATTTAACTTTCAAATTAATCAAGAAAATAGTCGGTTGCTATTGAAACCACGTTAAAGCTCTGTTAAAAAATAGCTAAAGCTACTTTGGTTTAGAGCGCTGGACTTGAAGCAAATGACGTTTTGCATCAGCAAGATTTTTTTCTAATAAAGTTAATCGTTTTAAATAATCCGATGAAGGTCTTGCGCCACCACCGGCATTACCGACAAAATCACCCTCAGTCGGTTCGCTACCTATATCCAACATCAACTGAGCTTTTTTAACATTAGCTTTTGCGGTTTTGAGTGAGCGCTGCCAATCTTTTTTATTTTGTTGGTATTGAATCTGCTTATCACGATTTTTATTTTTTGTGGCTTGCGCGCGCTTTTCTTGTGCCTCTTTTAACCATTCGGGTTGATTCTCAAGAAGGCTTTCTGGCGTTGGCGTAATGTTTTGCTGTGGGTCAGTCTCAGGCACTTTTTCGACTAGGTCATGGCTATTTTCTGGAGGATTATCTGTGTAGGTAATTTTTCCTTCGGCATCAACAACACGATAAACCTCGGCATTAGCTGCAGCCATAAGTGTAAAAGCCACGATGGCGAGCGTTGGCTTAAAACAAGTGAGTGCTTTGATCATTGCGGTTATCTCTCTTAGTGTGAGGCCCATAAATAGTACAATGCTATACCTATATACGGACAATTTCTTAGCAGAGAGTTCAATATTTGAATAATGAATAGGCTTTTTTTGAAGAAAGTAGAAGTATTTTTAATGCGCCTTTTTATTTAATAAAAAGACGCATGTGGAATTTAAGATAAGGTATTTAAAAGCTAGTTTACTTGCGCCAAGTCACCTTTTGTTTCTAGCCATTTTTTACGATCGGCAGCGCGTTTTTTCGCTAATAACATATCCAATAATTTTTCTGTGCCATCTGTCGCGTCGGCAGTCAGCTGCACAAGACGGCGAGTATCGGGATCCATGGTTGTTTCGCGCAATTGCAGTGGGTTCATTTCACCCAAGCCTTTAAAGCGTTGCACATTAATTTTGCCGCGTTTTTTCTCTGCTTTAATGCGATCTAATACACCGGTTTTTTCGGCTTCGTCCAAAGCGTAATAAACGTTGTCACCTATATCAATACGGTACAGTGGCGGCATGGCAACATAGACATGTCCAGCAGCCACTAAGGGCTTAAAGTGCCTAACAAATAAGGCGCAAATTAATGTCGCAATATGCAAACCATCAGAATCGGCATCGGCCAAAATGCAAATTTTGTGATAGCGTAAACCCGATAAATCACTTGAAGCTGGATCAATACCCATGGCTACAGCAATATTATGAATTTCATCTGAGGCTAAAATTTCTTGAGAATCAACTTCCCAAGAATTTAAAATTTTACCTCGTAACGGCAAAATGGCTTGAAAGTTTCGGCTACGTGCTTGCTTTGCCGAGCCGCCCGCCGAATCACCCTCAACTAAAAATAATTCACCCAGTTCAGGATCATCGCTAGAACAGTCGGCTAATTTACCCGGTAACGCAGGCCCTTGAACAATTCGTTTACGCGCCACTTTTTTAGCTTTGCGCGAGCGCGCTTGAGCACTGTTAATGGCTAGCTCAGCAATTTGGTCGGCTTCTTCAGTATGTTGGTTTAACCAAAGTCCTAATGCATCTTTTGCAACACCAGAAATAAAGGCCACACATTCGCGAGAAGATAAACGCTCTTTGGTTTGACCTGAAAATTGAGGGTCAGCGAGTTTTGCCGATAAGACATAACTACAGCGATCCCAAATATCATCGGCCGTTAACTTTAAGCCCTTCGGTAATAAATTTCGAAATTCACAGTACTCGCGTATGGCTTCAAGTAAGCCGGTTCGCAAACCATTAACATGCGTGCCACCTTGCGCGGTTGGAATTAAGTTGACATAACTTTCGGCAATAATTTCTCCGCCATCAGGCATCCACTGTACTGCCCAATCGGCCGCTTCTGTTTCGGCAGAAAAGCTACCCATAAAAGGTTCTTTGGGTAGCACTTCCCAACCGCGAGTAGCGGAGACCAGATAATCTCTTAAGCCGTCTTCATAAAACCATTCATCTTTGTCGCCGCTTTGCTCATCAAGAAACGTAATGCGTAAGCCTGGGCATAACACGGCTTTAGCGCGTAATACATGTTGTAAGCGACGTACAGAAAATTTAATGGCATCAAAATATTGTGCGTCGGGCCAAAACCGAACCGTGGTGCCTGTGTTGCGCTGGCCGACTGTGCCGGTCTCTTTTAATTTATTTTTTCTTTTACCGTCGGCAAATGAAATATTATATTCTTTACTATTACGTTTAATATCGACTTCAAGGCGAGTCGATAGTGCGTTCACTACAGAGACACCTACGCCATGAAGGCCGCCAGAAAATTGATAATTTTTATTTGAAAATTTACCACCGGCATGCAGCTTAGTTAATATCAGTTCAACGCCAGACATTTTATGTTGAGGATGAATATCTACCGGCATGCCACGGCCATTGTCGGATGCTGACAAGGAGCCATCTTTATGTGCAACAACATCAATGCGATCGGCAAAACCCGCTAAGGCCTCATCGACAGAGTTATCAATAATTTCTTGCGCTAAATGATTTGGTCGCTGCGTGTCGGTATACATACCCGGACGTTTACGAACCGGCTCTAAACCGGTTAAGACTTCAATGGAATCGGCGTTATAATCTGACATAAATAAGTATTCGTTTCACTGTAAAAAGGTCTATTGAAAAATTTTAACGCGACAGCGCTAAAAAATCAGCTATAGCAGGCAGCCATTGATCATAACCGATAAAACTATGATCACCACCGTACTCAATAATTGATCGACTGGCTCGGTAGAAGTGAGCGGCCTCATTAAAATCGAGCGTTTCATCTGCCGTTTGAAGCATTAACATACGCTTTTGTGGCTCAGCCATTTGCACTGTTGCTAAGGCGCGTAACTCTACCATATGTTGCGTGGTTAACGTGTATGTTTCACCGCTATAGTCATTACTCTGCGGGCCCAAATAGGCTTTGAGTAAGCGATCGGGATATACCGCGGGATTCACCAAAACGGCCTTACAACCATATTGCTCAACAAAAAAATTCGCGTAATAACCACCCAATGAGCTGCCAATAATGACAGGATCATCAATCGTATCCATCAACTGGGTGATTTGTTCTACGGCTTCTGCCGGAGCAAAGGACAATTGTGGGATAAAGCATTGAACAGATGGATAATATTTACCCATAAATTGCGTCGTTAGCTGCGCCTTGTGAGAAAGCGGGGAGCTGTTATAGCCGTGCAGATAAATAAGCGTTTTCAAACGTTACGCTAAAATAAGAGAAAAGAAGAAAAAATAAGTACTGACGTACTGATTCATAAATAGCCTTGGGAGCTATAGTCGACATGCAGATTAATATTTTTAAGTCTGGAAATATCCGAATCTATGCGGCCATCGGCATAAAGGTCTAGCCATCGGTAGCCTGGGGCGCATTCGTCTAATTTGAATCCGGTGCTGTTAGGCGCAAACTGAATGCAGGTTGAAGGTGCCGAGAGTAATTGAACACCGGGTAAGCGATTGTCTTCAGTACTAAAGGCTTGATGCACATGGCCCCAAATAACACCGCGTAAGCGTGGCTCTTTGGCCAGTATGTCGATTAAGGCGTCACTATCGGCCACTTGCTGCTCGTCTAACCACTCACAACCAATTGATACGGGTTGGTGATGCAAGCACACTAATACATGCTCTGCCTCGGGTGCGGCTTTAAGCAGCGGCTCTATGCGCGCTAATTCTTGAGCGCCTAGTTCACCGCCTACTTGGCCAGGTACCGCGGAATCTAACATTAGGATAAGCCAGCGGCCCAGTGTTACGGCCCTTGGCATGCAGGCTTCGCCGACGGTTTCGACCATTAAATCACGTGAATCGTGGTTGCCGGCTAACCAAGCATTGGGGATATTCAATGGTTTGAGCTTATCAAATAACCGCGAGTAAGCTTCATGAGAGCCATGATTAGAAAGATCGCCGGTGGCTAATAACAGTTCTGCTGAGCTTTGTTCCGATTGTAATTGCTTAAGCACATGATCAAGACTGGCATCGGTATCCATACCCACCAATTGCTCACCCGCCTCTTTGCCAAGATGACAGTCAGTAATTTGCACCACCCTTATTGGGCTATCGGTATTTCTAACGGCTACGTTAAGAATTGAATGATTGTTATTTTTCGTCATGGTTTTTAGTGCTCTAACTCATGTTCTTAAAGATCGACCACCCACCAATAAGGTGTCGATGGATGGCGATGCTTGTTGTTCTGAGTGGTGAGTGTCTGCATGGGGTTCTGTATGGATTGCCGCTGAGCTTGCCGCGGCATATAAGCCAGCAGTCATATTTTTACTGCTCAAACCATGCTTTGAACACAGGCCAAGCCACTCACTTAAAAATCGATTTTGTTGCGCTTTTTCGTCGGGCTGAAACATTAGCTCATTAGGGTATTCATAGCTCGCCAAGCGATTGGGCTTATGGTTGCAGGCAATCACTTCTGCCATATTAACGTCATGATAGAGGCGAATCGACATGTTGACACAGCCTGACTCGCCATCAACATCGACAAAACTATCGATCAACACTTGTAGATTGATCATGGTGGTAAAGCGGCAGCGCTCAGCAATAGACAGCGTAAGCTTGGCGGGTTTATTGGTTGCTAGATCAATATCAAAGCTGAGATGGTCTAGAGATTTGTCTATAGTGCTGCCTATAGCACTGTCTAAATTGTCCGTTACCTCTTTGCGTAAAACTGAGGGCATAATGCGACAAATGCGCGCATAGTTTGCCTCGCAGTCAGCCATCATCATTTTAATGTCAAAACGGTATTTCTTTTTCAATTTAGGTTTCACTGCTTTATTTAATCAACCCACAAAAGGCGGGGCATTGGGTTACGCTAAATAGCTATAACTCTAGTCGTTAAAGAGTAAAGATAGTTGTAGATTGAGTACAGTGCGAAGCAGGCGTAAATTTTTACAATATTCTTGCTGGTAAAGCCTATGGCGAGGCTAAATAGGTGGCTAGCGCCATCCAATTATTGGTAATAAGGTGGCAGAAGCTTAACGCGTGTAACTTCGTTACGTTAGGTAGGTCTGTTAGACTACCGCTGCACATAGATATTTGTGCAGATTGTTTGTTCCAGCACTTTATTTAAGTTAAGTTGTCTTTCCTAAACTATTTATTTAAAGCGCTCATTAAGACGTCAGTCCTATACCAAAAGGCTTAATCACTTAGCATCAATATTAATGCACCACATTCCTATTAAAACGGTTATTCAGGATTATTTCATGTTGCAACGTTTACTATCAAAGATATCAATCAATGCCATTACGCTATCAATGGCGAGCATCGGTTTTAGTGGTCTTTCATACGCCGATAGTTTGGCTGACATTTATGAACTTGCGTTAATTAATGACCCAGCATTACAGGCCGCCGAGGCCAACTATAAAGCAGGTCGCGAAATTAAATCACAAGCGATCGCTCAATTATTGCCTCATCTTAGCGGCAGTGCGACGTATTCTGAGTCCGATCGAACTAACGGCAATAAGCAATATTTTTCAGCAGGTCTATCGCCGGAATCTAATCTAGATTCAGATTCAGAGACAACGGCTTACTCTATTGCATTAACCCAAAATTTATTTAATTTATCAGCATTTTTTGCTTTTAAACAAAGTACCGCTTTGTCGCAGCAAGCTGAATTGCAATTCAGTATTGATCAGCAATCATTAATATTACGCAGCGCCAATACCTATTTTAATGTGCTGCGCAGCAAAGATAACCTCACTTCTGCATTGTCAGAAGAAAAAGCTATTAAGCAGCAACTTGAGCAAACTCAGCAGCGTTATGATGTTGGCCTTATTGCGATTACTGATGTTCACGAAGCGCGTGCCGCTTTTGATTTGGCGGTTGCTAATCGTTTAACTGAAAAAGTGAGTTTGGGCATTGCCTATGAAGATTTAGCTGCGCTTACCGGTCGCCAGCACAGTCACTTATATAATCTGTCGGATGATTTTAAAACCACAAAACCAGAGCCAAGTTCAGCTGAGGCTTGGGTGAGTTTTGCCTCCGAAAATAATTTAAGTATTAAGTTAGCCGAACAAGTGGCAGAAGCATCAAATCAACATGCTAACGTCAGAAAATCAGATCATGCACCCACGATCAAAGCTACATTGCGTTATGATGATAGCTCCACCGATACTGCGTTATCAGATAATAATTCTAGTGCCGATTTGCCTGATACGTTTTCTAATTTCCAAGGGTCAACGATTGAAGTGCGATTAAATGTGCCTATATGGGAGGGCGGCTTTAAGCATTCAAAGCGTCGTCAAGCAGGTTATGAACAGGTAAGAGATCAAGCGAATTTAGTAGCCGCTAAAAGAACAGCTTTTAGAGAGGCGCGCTCCAATTATTTAACCACCGTTGCCGATACGGCTAGAGTTAACGCAAGACAGCTCGCTATTATTTCAGCGCGTAGCGCCTTAGACGCTACGCAGGCAGGTTATGATGCTGGTACGAGGAATATTGTTGATCTACTTAATGCGCAGCGCGATTTGTTTCGGGCGGAGCGTGATTATGCCAATACACGCTATAACTATGTCATTAACTCATTAAAGTTGAAACAAGCGGCAGGGACATTGAGCCCGCAAGATATCTATGATTTAAATGAATGGCTAGTCGCGCCTAAAGCCATATTAAAAAGTGAAACCATTAATTCTTTTAAAGGCTAATGGTTTACTAGAAGTGATTTTTCAGATAGCTATTTAGCGAGTGATTACTTAATGGGTAATAGCGACGCTATAAACTCCATCAACTTTTGTTTTGCGCCACGGTTATCATCAATAACCTGGCGCGCTGCTGCTGCGCCTAATGTTAATTGCTTTGAATCTTTTAGTAATTTTAAAACGGCGACTGTAAGCTGTTGGTCGTTATCGATAATCTGTAAAGCGCCTGCTTGAACTAAACGCTCTGTTACTTCTGTAAAGTTAAAGGTATGAGGCCCAGATAAAACGGGTATTCCCCAAGCCACCGGTTCAATTGTATTATGTCCGCCCCTAGGTACTAAGCTACCGCCAACAAAGGCAGTGTCTGCTATGCCATAAAATAAAAGCAGTTGGCCAATACTATCAATTAATAAAACATTTTTCTCTGCATCAACTGCATGTGATGATGAGTGACGATGTAATTGAAAACCTTTTTCTTCAGTTAAATCTGCTACGTCATCAAAGCGCTCTAAATGCCTGGGGACAATAATTAATAATGCATTAGGATCTTGCTTTAATATTTTACGATGTGTAGCGAGTACAAATTCATCTTCACCTTTATGCGTGCTTGCGGCTAACCAAATAAAACTTTTTTTGGCGTCATTAATGAGTTGCGTTTTAAATTCATTCGCAGCGAGAACTAACTCTGGCGCAAGCTCAATATCAAATTTAATACTGCCTGTTACTTGGAGTTGTGTTGAGGGTAAACCTAAAGACAAATAATATTCGGCATCTTGCTGGTACTGAGTGGCAACCTGAATATTTCGCATCATCGCATGGCTTAACCATGCAACGCGTTGATAACCTTTTGCTGACTTAGCTGACATTCTTGCATTGGCAACGATAACGGGAATATTCATGCACTGACATAAATAAATAGTGACAGGCCATAACTCAGTTTCCATCACAATATAAATACTGGGTTTAATTTTCCGTAAAAAAATACTTATGAATATTGGCCAGTCATAAGGCGAGTAGCTATGGAATATATTGTTATCTAAATCTTCGGCTAACATTTCAGTTAAGCGAGCTGAACCTGTGGGTGTAGTAGTGGTAACCGTAATCGGCATAAGTGGATACTGCTGCCTTAAGGCTTTAATAATCGGTACAGCGGCAATAACTTCACCCACTGAAACAGCATGCAACCAAATGCCACCGGCAGCCGGCTTAGCCGCTACTAGGCCAAGGCGTTCACTCATTCGTGAGCGATAGGCGGGCGCTTTAATTGAGCGGTAAAGTAAGCGAGCGAAAAACAGCGGTAAAAGGCAACTGAATAGAACAATATATAAGCTGTAAGCCACAACTGATTTGGCTTTATTGGCCAGAGATAGGCTGGTTTTGTTATTAACGATCACAATAAAAAGATCCAACGTATGCCGCAAAGAATTAGATAGGAGAGTATAGCTGCGTCATAGTGCTAGAAACTACCCACGTCAGAAACTACCCAACAAATTTGGTGGTATTAAGCGATTTAACAATAAAACTGCACCATAATGGCGCTCTAACGATCCACTATGGTGCGCCATTATAGTGCTTATTATTGCGGCTGTGGGATTAGCTTTGCTTAGTCACGGAAAATCAACAAGTTACGGGTTTTTATTTTTTTTTCAAGTTGGTACAGCAGTTGCAATAGATGTAGTGGGTGCAATAGCGAAAGCGTGCAAAGACTGATCTATTCGCAGTGATTACAGGCATTTGTAAAGAGAAGAATATCTTTTAGGTCTGAAATCAGTATAAAATCGCCGTCCTTTTGTTTAGCTGCACCAATATCAAGCTAACTAAACGAGCGCGAGCTTGATGCCAATTGGCTATCGATAATACGAAAATAGCTTGTAGAGACAATTTCAATTTCACAATACTTTTTATAGTACTTTAACAACACCACCCTAAAACAGGGTTAGTCCGGAGGATTTAAAATGTCAGAGAACACTCTGAAAATGATAAAAGATAATGAAGTAACCTGGGTAGATCTCCGGTTCACTGACACCAAAGGTAAAGAGCATCACGTTTCTATTCCTTCAAGTGAAGTTGATGAGAGCTTTTTTGAAGATGGCAAAATGTTTGATGGTTCTTCAATTGAAGGCTGGAAGGGCATTAACGAATCAGAC
>DMZE01000227.1 GCA_003492055.1 Cellvibrionales bacterium | reverse complement strand
CCCTTATTTTTATGACGGAAAAATGAAAACCTAACTCATCTCTATTGACTGATATAAACCGATTAAAATAATGAGAAAATGAAAGATAAAGATGAAAGGGTATATAAAAGAATAAAGTTAATCATCAGCTTATAAAACTAAGACCATGATAATTAAGTTTATTTAAATAATGACCAAAGCAAAAAAGTCATTTTTATGACAGAAATATAACAAGTGAATTTAAATTAACCCTATTATGCCTTAGCAAAATAGATTACAAATAAATTTAAAAAATAGCGTTAAACGAAATCTTTATAGGATTTTAATTTTATAACAATCTAGATATATAAAAGAATTTATAAAAAAAAGCGGCCGAAACGGCCGCGTTGTCAATTGGACAATGACTCACTTTAAAAAAGACAATTAATACATTTCCCACTTAACTGACAAGCTAGCAGAAGTACCTACATCTTGCTTGTCGTAGAGCAAACCATTTTGATAACGAATAATTTTTGATTCTCCCAAAATATTATTCACTTTCATTGAGACAACAAAAACGTCTTCATCGGAGTAGATTCGAGCCTGCAAGGAAAAATCAAGACTATCAAAAGGATCTTCGTATATTTCACCCGCCCCTGCTATAGCAGCATCTTGAAATTCAACGCCGCCTAATAAATTTGCAAATAAACGACGTGAGAAATGGTTATAAGCTAACGAAGCTGTAACGTACTCTGTCTCATAAACAACTTGCGCATTATAGAGCTCTTTAGATAAGCCCGTTAATGGCCGACCAGGGCGTTGACCTTTAGCTATAAATTCCTCGTTAAGTGTAACGCCAGAATTGATATGCGTAGCATTAGCCGTTACAAACCATTGGTCACCAAGGTATTTTCTAACCTCAAATTCATAACCTTCATTCTCTGCCAGCGGCACATTAGTCCATGAAAACAATGCATCCGCATCACCAACAAGTGATTCTGTTAACTCAATAGCATTGGTAATTTTTTTGCGGAAACCACTTACACTTAAGTAATCACCATCACCAAAATACCATTCATAACGTAAATCGAGACTGCGGATATCGGCTGTCTCTAAAGCAGAGTTACCTTTATATTCTCGACCATCATCAGCATTATAAGACTGCACAGCCGCTAACTCTCTTAATAAAGGACGGTTGATTGATTCACTATAAGCACCGCGCAACTGCATATTGTCGTAGAAAGACCAAGTAAATGATAATGCAGGTAAAACCACATCAACTTTCTTCGCATTTAGATTCAAGCTAATTTCTTGTTCTGATTTTTCAGAACGCCAACCCATATTCGCTCTAAAAAATTCATTAAATTCAACATCAAAAGCAAGATAGGCTGCCTCAATATTTAATGATCCTTGATAGGTATCAGGCGAACCGTTGGTAAAACCCTCATTAAAACTAATTGCACCTGCAGCTAGATCTTTTGCTTGGCTAGAGCGGCCAGCAAGGCTAGTTGCCAAGTAACAGCTGTCATCTTCCGTTGGCACACCACCAATTTCGCAAGTCGATGAATCCAATAATTCGTCAATTGGTAAAAATAAGTAGGGATGAAAATCATCACTAATATACGGCACAGTATTTTGGCTCAATACGTCAGGTAGACAAAAAGCACCAAAACATTGTCCTAATTGATCGTCTTGCTTAAGCACCAAACCATTAAGGTCATAGGTAAAACGATAAGACTGATATTCTCGCGTCTCTTCAGAGTGCGTATAACCTAGCTTGATATTAAAAGACTCCACAGCACTTGGAAAAAGGTGGAAGACAACATCAAAACCATAATCCTCTGTCTCGCCGTCTAAGCTCGTGTACTCACGAGTTGGCAAACCCGCCCCTCTGATGGGTAAATACGATTGCACAGGCGGTAGGTCATCAATCGTTACCGGCACATTAACCGTGGTTAGCTGCCCACCCACAACCCGTCTAACAGGAATACCATTTGCCAAAGCGTTATCAACGGCATTTTGTAAATCCTCTGAATTATCGATGAGGCGATAAGTACGACCATCCGGCACTTCACGACTCGCATCAACTTTAGCGTAACGCCAATTCAACTCAGCCGCATCAAAGAAATGCTCACCGCTTAGTTGATTAAAAGCTATTTCATTTTCCGCCCACTGTAAACGATGGTCTTGCCATAACTGCTCTTCACTATTACCACGACGACGCGTATCGATTGACGTTTCATCGGTTGTCATACGTGTTAGCAATGAAGTAAATTTAAATGTATTACTTTCACGCCACTCCCAACCTACCGAGGCCAAAGCATTCGTTCGAATTTTATTCGTAGTGCGCTCAACGTTACCTAAACGACTATAACCCAACTCACCTAAATCCCCAGTAGTCAGTGCTTGACTATGCGCCTCATCTAGCTGGCTATCAGAAAGCGTATTAGGCGAAGTAATTAAATCCGTTGCATAACGACTGCGCTGAATAGAAGAATTTCGATATTTATTATCAATGGAGGCACGCAATGTTGCACCAATCGATGAATCCGAGCTAACTTCCCAACGATTACCTGCACCAATAGAAATCCCAAGGTCTAACGGATTTTCTTTTTGATGAACAGAAAAATGATTATTAAAACCTAACCGCGCCGCATCTTGACCGTTAGCATCAAGACTTGATGCGGTAGGCGAAAAAACATTGGGATATGAGTCCAAACCAGCCCGAACTGCATTAGGAATCGCACGAGTGCCATCATCAGTACCCCAAAAGTCATTGCCGCCGCCTGCATAAGCCAGACCCACTTCGTTAGTAGAAATAGAGTTATGACCTGTTGATAGCTTTATTTTAAAAAATGCTTCATCTGGCAATGCCGATGAACGAATATCGACAATACCACCTGAGAATTCTGCGCCATAATTAGGCGAATATGTTTTTTGCACTAAAAGACTTTCAACAATAGATGTACCAAAAATATCTAACGGCACAGAACGCTGTAATGGAATTGGGCTTGGAATAGGCGTACCGTTGAAGTAAGTCGAAGAGTAGCGCTCGCCAAGACCACGAACATAAATAAACTTACCACCAACCAGACTCAAGCCAGGCAAACGCTTTAACGCATCACCTACATTACTATCGCCAGCAACAGT
>DMZE01000038.1 GCA_003492055.1 Cellvibrionales bacterium | reverse complement strand
CTCGATGCCTTTGGCCGCATTTACAATCGCGTACTTGAACATATTATTAATAAAGAGCAAGCCATTACACAAATGGCCATGGTGAAAAAACCGGGAACCAACCAAAGCTTACTTAGTATTGAACAAATAGATAAAGTGGTTGAAGGGCTTAATGATATTGTTTTAGGTGAAGCAGGCTTTGAAAAAATTATTGCCCGCTTACAAAGTCATCAGCCAGGTTACCCCGGGCTTTCTAATGACGAGCTGTTACTAGTGAGAGAGCGCATCTTTAATGAGCCTGATGCGCCCGTAAGTTATCCCTTTTTATGGGATATTGCACAATCAGATTATGTACAGTGGAATGGCCTTGCAGCCAATGCAGGTATTGGACCGCTAGGACGTAACACCGGCGAGGTAATTGGTGTATTTGGAAAATTAGATTGGGCAGAAGAAAAGCCCAGTCTGTCTAACTTTTTTCATCTTAACTTAGCTGCCTCTATTAGCGGTCAAAAAAGTAAGCGGCATTATATTAATTTTAAGTCGTCAATTGATAAAGTGAATCTCAAACGTTTGGAATCTCACTTAAGAGAACTGCAATCACCCATGTGGCCCGATGGCTGTAACAATTTAGATTCTGCCGAGCCGCCTTTTGATTGCTATGCCACGCCTAAAGGTCAGCGTAATGTTCAAATGGATGATGATGAAAGACCGAAAGATATTCTGCCTGATATTAATTTAGCTGAAGCTAAAAAGGGCCGCTTTATTTATGCTGAATACTGTCAGTCTTGTCATGAAATTATTGACCGCAGTGACTGGGACAGAAAAGTTATTGGCAAAATGATGGATATTGAGGCGGTGAAAACCGATCCTGCCATGGCGGTTAATGGTGCAACCTACAAAGGTAGCGCCGGAAACTTTACGCATATTTATCAAGACACGGATGCGGGGCCGGTTATTCTCGAAGAGAATGCACCCGTGGTACAAATTTTAACGGCAGCAACGCGTGGTGTTATTGCCACGCGCGACTACGATAAAATGTTTTTGCGTCGCTGGGGAGATTGGCTTTACGCGTTGGTTGGATCCATTTTGGATAATGATATAAAACCTAGCGTTAAAGTCGGCGACTATCGCCCTGATACTACGGCTCAACCTTACTCCTCTCTCGTCGCTTATAAAGCCCGTTCGCTCAATGGCATTTGGGCTACCGGCCCTTACCTGCACAATGGTTCGGTACCAACGCTTTATGATTTATTGCTACCGCATAAAAGGGCAGACGATCCGACCTTTGACCCTGAGGGCAATGCGATTGAATATCGTCCCACTGAATTTTTAATTGGCGCTCGTGAATTGGATCCTGTACGCGTGGGTTTTAAATCATCGGGTTACAGTGGCTTTAATTTTCAAACAGCGATTGCTGGCAATGCCAACACTGGCCACGAATATGCCGCTGGCCGAACACCGCAACTGGGTGAAGAGAAACCCTTAGCTGCACTCAACAAAGCACAACGTATGCAACTTCTCGAATTTATTAAAACTTTATAACGATTTCAATCGGGGTTTATGTTTTTAAAAAATCATAAACCCATGTAATAAACTCATGCAGGAAGCGCATAAAATGACAACTAAAACGACTAAAGAAACAATTAAAGAAAAAAAAATAGACACAGCCTTTGATTATCTAGCGGCCTTTGATGCCACACTGCCCAGCAATCAATTCCCGTTAGTGCAACAATGGATGAAAAAAGAACCTCTCGCTTTTTTTAAACAGCTACGCGAACAACGGCCTATTTTAGTGACGCCAGAATGCACCTTAGTGACTCGCTTCGATGATGTAAGGGACTTATTGCAGATGCCTTCAATTTTTACCGTCGACCTTTATAAACCCAAAATGGGGGTTACCGACACTGACGTAGGTTATTTAATGGCGCACGATGATGACGCCCTTCACTATCGCGAAAAATCGCTGATGCAGGGTATGCTGAATCGTGATGATATTCCGCGCGTGCGTAACTTAGTTGCAAAATCGGCAAAGCAAATACTTGATAACAGTAATGGCTCAATAGAAATTGTTAATCATTACTGCCGCACGGTGCCCGCAATATTAGTACAAGAGTATTTTGGCCTCGACGGCATCGATAAAGAGCGCTTAATTGAATGGTCTTATTGGAATCAATACGATGCCTTTCATAACCAACCTTTTGATTTAAACACGAAAGAGAAATTTGATTATATTGTTGCACAGCATGACAAAGTTTCAGAAGAGCTAGTGAGCTACATTGCTAAACTCATAGGCAAAAAGTTTATTGTGGTAAAAGCAGAGCAAACTAAAAATCGCATTTTAATGGGTTGGTATCTACTTAAAAAACTCTTTTGTAAAATATTTGCTATTGAACAAACTGTATCAAAAGACGACATTGTTTACCGCATGCTTCGCTCAAGCTTTGCTGAACAAGTGGACTTTTCATTAGTGCGTGTAGGCGTGAACGCAGGCGGATTATTAATTGGCGCTATCGAAACAACATCGCAAGCCGTATCACAAAGCATTGAGTTTTTTCTTGATAGGCCAGAGCTTCTGCAGCGGGCGCAACAAGCGGCACATGAAAACGATTCTGCCCATTTTGACAATATGGTCTGGGAATCGCTTCGCTTTGTTCCCATAAGCCCTTATATGTTTAGGCAAACATCGCAGCGTTATACGCTAGCAAAAAATACCGATAGAGAAACCACTATTCCTGCCAAAACAAATGTGCTCGCCATCACGCAATCAGCTATGTTTGATGACTATGCTTACGATAACCCTGATGAATTTAAAGCCGACAGAAACGGCTATCACCACTTTAACTTTGGCTTCGCTTCTCACGACTGCTTAGGAAAATATATTGGCATGGTCATGATTCCAGAAATGGTCAAACAGGTATTAATGAGAAAAGAGATTAGCAGTACAGATAAGATTAATTATAAAGGCGGCCCTTTCCCAGAGTCTTACCCACTAAAATGGACGTGAAAGAGTAACAATAAAAAGATTAAATAATAAAAAAGCTTAATAAAAAAAATCTACCATTAATAAAAAAAATGCCTATAAAAAAGCGGGCCAAGTTATAAAAATAACTGGCCCGCTTTTTACTTAAATCAACCCACTACTGACGCAGCATGTTTTTAAATTGCATCTGAAATCAATTCATTCAAGACAATCGTTTCATTTCTGTCTGGCCCAGTCGATACGATATCGACACGCGTTTCAATCAATACTTCTAGGCGTTTAATATAATTTTTAGCTTCTATCGGCAAATCATCAAATGATTGCGCACCTACTGTCGATGTTGACCAGCCTGGCATTTCTTCATAAACCGGAATCAGTTTTTCGAAGTAGTCGCTATCAATTTCTAAGGGTAAAGAATTACCTTGAGCATCTTGATAACCCGTACAAATTTTAACGACTTCTAGGCCATCAAGTACATCGAGCTTAGTTAAACAAATACCTGAAATACTATTAATTTGCACGGCGCGTCTTACTGCCATGGCATCAAACCAACCGCAACGACGTGAACGACCGGTAGTAGCACCGATTTCATTACCTTTAACACCTAAATGCTCGCCTATATCATCATGTAGCTCGGTAGGAAAAGGACCAGAACCGACACGCGTGGTATAGGCTTTTGTAATACCTAACACATAATCTAAATACAATGGACCTACACCGCTGCCCGAAGGAGCGCCACCGGCGGTGGTATTAGAAGACGTTACATAAGGGTAAGTACCATGATCAATATCTAACAATGAACCTTGCGCGCCTTCAAACAATACTGATTTACCTTCACGACGATACTCATGCAAAGTCTCAACTACGTCTGCCATCATCGGCGTGAGTATTGGCACTAGCGCTAAGGCATCATCAATCGTTTTTTGCACATCGACCGCGTCAACTTTATAGTATTGCGTGAGCGTAAAGTTATGCAGATCCATCACTTCACGTACTTTTTCGGCAAATTTTTCTGGGTTACGTAAGTCACCTACGCGAATACCACGACGCGCTACTTTATCTTCATACGCTGGACCAATTCCGCGACCCGTAGTACCAATTTTTGCATTACCGCGAGCAATTTCTCGCGCTTGGTCTAAGGCAATATGGTAAGGAAGAATTAACGGGCAAGAAGTACTTATTAATAACTTCTCTGCTACGTTTACACCTTCTGCTTTTAACTCACCCATTTCTTTGAGTAAGGCTTCTGGACTCAATACAACACCGTTGCCAATTAAACAGGTAACGCCGTCATGTAAAATGCCTGATGGAATTAAGTGTAAGACGGTTTTTTTACCATTGATAACCAAGGTATGCCCAGCGTTATGGCCGCCTTGAAAGCGCACCACGGCATCTGCTTTTGTAGTGAGTAAATCAACGATTTTACCTTTGCCTTCATCGCCCCATTGTGTGCCGAGGACAACAATATTCTTATTCATACTCAAATTTCTCAATGACTGTATTTATCTTTAAACTGTCGAGCCTTTCAACTACGGACAATCACTTAATTTTTTCAACAACCCAGTTACCGGCTTTTTGTACCAGCAAGCTTGTCGGTTTTTCTGTTCCAGCTTCGCCGTTAAAAATAACGATTGAACCAGCGCTTCTTAATTGACTAACAGCATTCCATAGTGAGGCTTCATCACTGCTGGGTGCTGCAATAATTTCACGCTCTGCATTAATTGGCTGGGCAGCTAATGTTGCGCGACTACCAAGAAAATCAATTAACGCTTTTATATCGGTATTAAAGCCCGTTGCCGATCGCTCAGAGCCAAATACTTTGCCAATATTGTCATAGCGACCACCATTGGCTAATGCCAAACCATGACCGTCGGCATAGGCTGCGAATACTAAGCCGGTGTGATATTCGTAACCACGAATTTCTGCTAAATCAAAATAGACTTCAACCCCGGTAAAGCGCTGCGATATTATTTCTGCTACTTGCGTGAGTTGATCAATAGCATCAATAACGCCTTGACCCAGCGAAGCTAATAGCGCTTTCGCTTCAAGCAACACATTTGCACCACCACATAAACTCGGTAGTTGATACAGTGTTTCGGTGATTGCATGACCCGCCAATAAGTTCGGCAACAAGCATTTTAAATCCGGCAGTGACTTGCGCTGAATCGCATCAAATATTAAAGCTAAATCATCTTGCTCTAATGCGGGTGCCGCGGCCTGAATGGCTTCACGCACGGCGTTATAAATTGATACATGACCTAAATCTAGCGTTAGCTGACAAAGCCCTTTGCTCGCAGTGCCCTGCGCCGAAGTAAATTCACTATCAATAAGCTGTAGCGTTTCTAGCAGTAATGATATCACTTCAATATCAGCAGACATTGAGGCATCGCCGTATATTTCTGCGCCAATTTGCATGGGGCATCGTGAGGCCATTAATGTTTTAGGGCGGGTGTGCAATACGCTACCGGCATAACAAAGACGACGAATACCTTCAGCTTTGAGACTATGAGCATCAATGCGGGCTGTTTGCGGCGTAATATCCGCTCGCACAGCCATGCTCTTACCGCTTATTTGATCGGTTAGTTTAAAGCTCTGCGTTTCAATATCTTTACCCATGCCAATTAATAATGAGTCGGTAAACTCAATTAATGGCGGAACCACTAACTGATAGCCCCAACTTTTTAGTAAATCCAGAATATTACGGCGCAGCTGCTCGGCAACCGCTGCCCGCTCGGGTAGCAATTCATCCACACCTTCTGGCAGCATCCATCGATCGACACTAGTCATGTGAAACACCTACTTTGATAAGCACTTTAATTAACATTTTAATCAACTAACTAATTAACCAGCTAATTAACTACATAGAGCAGGATAACACCCGTTATCATACTCGCTAAACCTATACGGCGAATTGTACTATCACTTAACGTTAACATGTTAGCCAGCATCTCTCGCCATTTGTGCGGTGCAATAAAAGGCAGCATGCCTTCAATCACCAACACTAAACAGCCTGCCACTAACCATTCTTGCCACATTAACTGATACCTATTCGGCTTTTGCTTACTGGACTGATTACCGTATTAGCCACTGGATCTTTAAACGTAAAAAAGCCGGGTAGGCAGCTAATGCCATCCCGGCTTACCGGTAAAGTCTTAAACCGGTTTATTTACCGTCCACACTATTCAAGTAACGGAAGTAATCGCTGTCAGGATCAACTAACAATACATCACCTTTACTATTGAACGATGCTTCATAGGCTTTAAGGCGACGCGAGAAAGCATAGAACTCTTTATCTTTATTATAAGCATCGGCGTAAATTGCCGCTGCTTTTGCATCACCTTCA
>DMZE01000141.1 GCA_003492055.1 Cellvibrionales bacterium | reverse complement strand
CATAAATAAATCAGGCACCCAGTTGGCCGTGTTCATATCGTGTGTACGACGACGGTCATCACCGGTGTTTTTACGCAGCTCGAGGAACTCTTCCATATCGAGATGCCAGCTTTCTAAGTACGCACAAACAGCGCCCTTACGTTTGCCACCTTGGTTAACGGCAACAGCTGTATCGTTAACCACTTTTAGGAATGGCACAACACCCTGAGATTTACCGTTAGTACCTTTAATATAAGCACCTAATGCGCGAACCGGTGTCCAATCATTACCTAAACCGCCAGCCCATTTCGATAACATCGCGTTATCATGAATAGCATTATAAATGCCGTCCAAGTTATCTGGCACAGTAGTGAGGTAGCAAGAAGACAATTGCGGGCGCAATGTACCAGCATTAAACAATGTCGGTGTAGAGCTCATATAGTCGAACGATGATAACAAGTTATAAAACTCGATAGCACGGCCGTTTTTATCTTCTTCTTGTGCGGCAAGGCCCATGGCTATGCGCATAAAGAATACTTGTGGTAATTCAAAACGAATTTCATCTTTATGAATAAAGTAACGGTCATAAAGTGTTTGCAGGCCAAGATAAGTAAATTGTAGATCGCGGTTAGCATTCAATGCTTGACCAAGGCGAACAAGATCAAAGCCTGCTAGTTCAGGTGACAACAATTCAAACTCAATACCTTTAGTAATGTATGACGCTAAGGCCTTACCATAAAGAGCTTGCATTTCTGATTGTGTCGCTGCGTTCGCCACGCCTAAAAATTTCAGCGCTTCGCTGCGAATGGTATCCATTAACAAACGTGCAGTAACATAGCTATAGTTTGGATCACGCTCAACCATGGTACGAGCAGTCATGACTAAAGAGGTATTCACTTCACTGTATGACACACCGTCATAAAGGTTTTTAAGGGCTTCATCAAGAATTAATGCCGCGCTAACATCTTCAAGATCTTGGCAAGCTTCATTCACAATTGTGTGAAGGCGCTTCATATCAAGCGGCTGTTTAGTGCCGTCATCTAATACAACATTAAGGCTGGTTTCTGGAATGGCATCGGCTTGCAGTTTTTCAGCACGCAGTTGTGAGCGTTGCTCGCGGTAAAGTACATAGTCGCGAGCCACTTTTTGGTCGCCACTACGCATCAGGGCTAATTCCACCTGATCCTGAATATCTTCAATATGAATAGTGCCGCCAGAAGGCATACGACGTTTAAAGATTGCCGTAATCTGTTCAGTTAATTGTGCAACCGTTTCATGAATGCGATTAGATGCCGCTGCAGTTCCGCCTTCAACGGCTAAAAACGCTTTAGTAATCGCGACACTGATTTTGCTGACATCATAAGTCACAACCGTGCCGTTACGCTTAATAACACGTATTTGGCCGGGTGCTGTTGCTGTCATATCAATCGTATCTGAATTAATGGATGCCGTAGCTGTTGGGCTACTTTGGGCTGGGCTCGGAGTATTGGCCTCAGTTTGTTGCATGTTGACTCCTCAGTCTGATGTTTAAATAATATTTTTTTTATTTGTGATTGCTTTAATCTAAATGCTTTTAATCTAAATGTTTTAAACTAAATGTTTTAATCTAATCGCTGGTTTTTTAAGCATCTCAACCGATTGAGTTTCTCTCGGTGCTATTCCTGCTTATACCAACCTAATATTTGCTGCTTTAGGGCTAGTCAAAAAATTGACTGGCCTGTGTATTTCTTTTTTTCAGCACGATTGAAATGTGCATCAAACTTATAGGCTGAAAAGTAGACAAAAGCATCGATCTTGTTGCTAAATTGATCGTTTTAGTGCTTTTAAACGACTGATTGCCCTACTCGGTTCTAACTTTTAGTGATATGCGCTGCACAGGCATGCGTTTTATCACTAAAACACTCAAAAACCCTACATGTTGGGGTTGGCGAGCACCGGAGGTACAAGATAGTGCGGTCGAGGCAATTATGCAATAGCAAAACTCATGGCTTTAGCTGTTAATTACCTGTGGATAACTTTTATTGTGTGCGGCTACTAACCTTATGGCAAAGACGGCTAATGTGAAGAGCAAAAAAAACCGTGACAAAACGGTTATAAAACTATTTTTGAATTAAAATAATTCTTTTTATTCCAATTTGAACCATACCGATAAAAGTCATTTTATGGGTGTTATTTGAACGTTTTTGGCTACTTTAATAGCTGCTGATTGCGCGGGCCAATGAGCGGGCTTTTTTTAATCAATAAGCGCAGTGATGACAAGCCTAATCAATGTAGAAAGAGGCCTATTAAAGAAGAATGAAGAGATAGCTAACCGCAGCATCCATAAATGCATACAATAATAGAGAAGCGGGATACCTATTCATATAAGTGATTATCTATAAACGATGGCTTATATAAAGAAGGCCGTAAAAGAAAACCTACAACTTGCATCTATATAAAACTAGCACCTATAACCTGTAACTAGCACCTATAACCTGTAACTAGCATCTATGAATAGGAAGTGTATTGATGACACAGTCAAAAAAGCCGTTGCTCTTAGCCATTGACCAAGGCACCACGAGTTCGCGTGCCATCTTATTTAATCTGCAGGGTGAGATTCAAAGCGTTCGCCAGCAAGAGTTAACGCTGAGTTATCCGCAGTCGGGTTGGGTAGAGCAAGACCCCGAAGCGCTTTGGCAAGATACCTTACAAGTGTGTCGTGACGTATTGCAGGCAACACCCTCTGCACTCAGTGATACGGTTGCCATTGGCATTACCAATCAGCGTGAAACAACCGTTGTTTGGGATAAAGAAAGTGGCAAGCCGATTTATAACGCCATTGTTTGGCAAGACCGGCGAACAGCCGCGTTGTGTGAACAATTAATAGCGCAAGGCAAAGAAGCTGAGGTGTCGGCTAAAACCGGCTTATTACTCGACCCTTATTTTTCTGCCACCAAGATTGCCTGGATACTTGATAACGTCGACGGTGCCCGCCAGCGAGCTGAGGAAGGCGAGTTATTGTTTGGCACCATTGATACCTTTTTATTATGGCGTTTAACCGAGGGCAAGGTACACGCCACCGATGCCACCAATGCGTCGCGCAGCTTATTACTGAATATAGCCACCGCGCAATGGGATAATGATTTGCTCGCGCTATTTAATATACCGCGCGCCATGTTGCCCGAGGTGCGCGATAACATTTCTGACTTTGGTGTAGTGGGTAAATCCTTATTAGGTATGGACTTACCTGTTTGTGCCATGATTGGCGACCAGCAATCGGCATTAGTGGGACAGGCCTGTTTTGAAAAAGGCATGATTAAATCCACCTATGGCACCGGTTGTTTTATGTTGATGCATACCGGCAAAGAGCAAACCGTCTCGGATCAGCGTTTGTTAACCACGATAGGCTATCGGTTAAATGGTGAAACCAGTTATGCATTAGAAGGTTCTATTTTTGTTGCCGGCGCGGCGATTCAATGGTTGCGTGATGGTTTAAAACTGTTTGAGCATGCGAGTGAAAGTGAAGCGATGGCGCAAAGTATAGTGGGCAATAACGGCGTATACTTTGTGCCTGCGTTAACGGGATTAGGTGCACCGTATTGGCGGCCAGAGATTCGTGGGGCGATTATGGGATTAGGGCGTGATACGACTTCGGCGCATATTGCGCGCGCAGCTTTAGAGGCACAGGCCTATCAAACGCGTGATTTAGTGGCCGCCATGATTGCCGATGTAGGTACGTTGCCTGCGGTAATTCGTGCCGATGGTGGTTTAGTGGCGAATAAATTTGTTTGTCAGTTTTTAGCAGATATATTGCAAACGCAAATAGAAGTACCTGCGGTAACCGAAGCAACAGCTTGGGGGGCGGCGAGTTTGGCGGCTATTGGTGCAGGTGTATTTGTTGGCATCGAGGATATTGAGCAAGTTTGGCAAAAGCAGCATGATTATTTACCCATTATGCCCGCGGCGAAGGCCGAGGCACTTTATGTAGGTTGGCAAAGAGCGGTTAAATCATTATTGAGTGAGAAAGCGTATTTGTGACCTAATTTTTTTAATATTTTTCAATATTTGTACCGATAGGAATAACCGATGTCAGATAAGTTTTTTTTCAAGGGGCGTCAGGATGCTCGGCAAAATCACAAGACTCCAGGCTTCCAAACCAAGGCGAATCACAAGCCTGGCAGCAAAAAATACCCGATGGATTTAGTGGTGACAAGTCATGAAAGGATGCAGGAAGTTGAAGCTTTAGTCGCAAAGGCTGAGTTATATGCAGAGATTACTATTGATAGTAGTGAAGGTGCTGTTGAGTCGATTGGTCCATTAACCGTGGCGCAGAGCAAAGTCAGCACTGTTAAAGTGGAGAAAATGCCAAATAGGAATGAGCCTTGCTATTGTGGCAGTGGGAAAAAATCCAAGAAGTGTTGTGGGGAGTAGAGCTGACATTTTCGAGTAAAATGGGGCAAGAGCAGAATTCTTTAAGCTGTTTCATCAAGTTCACATTCAAGGTCGTCGGGGGTGGCCC
>DMZE01000102.1 GCA_003492055.1 Cellvibrionales bacterium | reverse complement strand
ACGCCGCTATCCTGATTTGTTAGTGCATCGTGCTATTCGCAGTATTGTGCGTAGTCGTAAAATTTGTGATCAAGTGAAGCGTGTGCCTGGCGCTAAAGTAATTTCTAAAAAAATTATTTATCCTTATAGCCAAGCCGATATTGTTGCTGCGGGCATGCACACATCTATGGCTGAGCGTCGTGCCGATGATGCCACGCGTGATGTTACCGCATGGCTTAAATGTGAGTACTTACAAGATCGTATTGGTGAAACCTTTGACGGTGTTGTGGCTGGGGTAACACGCTTTGGTATTTTTGTTGAGCTAGAGAATCTTTTTGTTGAAGGCTTGGTGCATATTAATAGTTTGGGTCAAGATTTCTTTCGCTTTGATCAGGCGCAACAGCGCTTAGTCGGTGAGCGCACAGGCGTTGTTTACTGCTTGGGTGATAAAGTAAAAGTAGTGGTTGCGCGGGTTGATCTTGATGAGCGTAAAGTTGACTTAGAAATGCATGGCGCGGTAAAACCGGGCGATGATAAAAAACGCTTCAAGGATAAAAAAGCTAAGGATAGAAAGGAAGCAAGCGCTAGAAGCCTTAAAGCCGGAGCCGGTGGTAAGGGCAAGTCGGGTGTTAAAGACAAGTCGTCTGGCAAAAATAAACCGAGTAAAAAGGCTGCCGCAAAAAAGAAAGGCGGTAAAAAAGCGAAGCCTAAATCTGCATCGGCGGCATCAAAGAAGCCTTCGGCCACTAAAAAAACGTCTAAAAGCAAAGCGGCTCGAAAACTGAAATAACGTTATGACTAAGTTCTGTGTATCTGGCTGATGATAAAGCGGCACTTTTTCGAGGCATAAAAAAACGCCGGCATAAGCCGGCGTTAAAATGAGGTTACTTCTTAAAACTTTGTCGGCTAGGCCGACTGCGTAACAAATGATGATCGTTGCGCGATGGATCTATATAAACACAACAGTATTCGATAAAACATGGGACTTGATGTCCCCTTGTGCTGAATAAGCATGTTTATGGGGTTAAATGGCCGAATATAGTCAATGTGTTAGTTGGCTAACGATTTTACTTTGATGCTGTTAATTCTATTAAAAACAAAGACTTGTGTTTTTAGAGGGGCATATTTGAATGGTTTTAGCACTTTAATATGTAAGTTTAAGCAGAGTTTTATATTTTTTTGGCAATATCCGATTATTTTTTTAAATGTGACATAGTTTTGCTCTAACGCTTGGTTTTTTCTGTGGTGGACCTTAAGCGTCTCTTAAGTGGCACTTCAATCGATCTGCAATGGCACTTCAATCGATCTGCAATGGCTGCAGCATATCCGTGTCGTTAGAGGTTTTTTTAGCTGGCGACCCAAGTGGATGATCCCCATTGGCCATCACCCGATGAAACACCAATAGTGATATTGGCAACGTCATTTTCAATAAAGAATGTGTCTGCGCTGACCATTTGATCAAGAATATAATACGAGAACTCTTCAACTGTGGTGTTACGTATATCCAATATGCGAGTGTCATCGGCAATAAAAACCATCACTTCATCATTAAAATGAACATGATACTGTTTGTCTATATGTTCAATCTTAAGATGCGGAGATTTGCCGGGTAACAACATATATTCATCGAGTGCGTTACAGATGGTACGCAGTCGAGTTTTGATTTCTTGGTAGTTAAAGCACATGCCGTTGTCATCAACCGGAGCGGTGACCTCGGCACGCACTCTAAAGTTGTGTCCGTGCAGGCGTTCACGATCGGTAGCCGAAAAAATAGTAAAGTGTGCGCCAGAAAACTTTAAGGCTTCTTTACAAATGTTGATGGTCGTCAATCGATGAGACATAGTTAATCCTGATGTATTGATGAGCTCGTTTGTTGAATATGTATTACTCAGTAAGTATGTTGTCAGTATACCTTTTGAGCTTGGCAACTGGATCACTTTACTGCCATAAACGGCTTGTTATGAGTATGACAAGCCAGAGTATATTCGACTATCAATTAGGATGTATTGAAAAGTTGTATTATATCGAGGATTAATCCAGTTTTTTTCAGTTAGCCGTTATACTAGCGGTATATCTTTATCATCCAGATGATAATTGCATTTTATTCAATCAGCTTAAGAGTTGTTTTATGTCAAAAAAAGCCCTTGTAATTACCGGTGCGAGCCGCGGTATTGGTCGAGCTACGGCTCAATTATTTCTTGATGATGGCTATCGTGTTATTAATCTATCGCGTCGTGATCCCGAGCTAGCCGGCATTACTCATATTGCCGCAGATTTATCGCATACTGATTGGACACAAGGTATTGCGGCTGCGTTAGCTAAAGCCGTAGAGGGTGTGGAGCAGCTCAGTGTTATTCACAGCGCCGGTTTACTGCTTAAAGATAATATTGACTCGGTAACTGCCGAGGATTTGCATCAGGTGATGCAGGTTAATGTTATTGCGCCTGCGCAATTGAATCAATTACTGTTGTCCTCTATGGGGGCGGGCTCTTCCATTATTTATGTGGGTTCAACATTGTCTGAAAAAGCGGTGGCTAATAGCTGTTCTTATGTCACCTCTAAACATGCCATGGTTGGCTTAATGCGTTCTAACTGCCAGGATTTAGCCGGTAAAGGGATTCATGCCGTATGTGTATGTCCGGGCTTTACTGAAACGGAAATGCTTAGTGATCATGTAGGCGGCAGTCGTGAAATTCTGAACGATATTGCCAGTGGCGTTACGTTTAATCGCTTAATTGAGCCGAGTGAAATGGCGAGAACTTTAAAGTTTGCCGCCGAAAACCCAGTAATGAATGGTTCGGTTATGCATGCGAATCTGGGTCAGATAGAGCGTTAGCCGCGGATACATTAAGGCGGTTTAATTTTTCTTTGACCGCTTGGTCCAATGTTTTGAGTGTTTGGCTCTGCCAATAAAAGCCAGTAAGAATAAACACTAAGGTGACACAGCCGGTAATTGTGGCCCATTGCACGCCAATATGCTGCGCTAAGAAAGCCATAGGTAATACACCCAGCGGCGTTAATCCATAAGCCATCATCATAAGTGATGATGTGCGACCGCGTTGTGCGTCATCAACTAACAATTGTGTTGTGGTGGTGTTTAAGGTTTGGCTGGCGCTAGAGCAAATGTTGGCAAACACCAACGGGATTAGCGCTAAGTAAAAGTTACTAGTCAGTGAAAAAACAATAATCAACACGCCAAAGAGTAGGGCGTTGAGTGTCATCAGTTTTGTACGATCTATACGTTCCCCACGTTGAGCAACCCAAATAGAGCCGATAACGCCACCTAAGCCAGACATTCCCATTAGTATCCCTAAGCCACGCTCACCCACCGCCCATACTTGATCGGCAAAGACCACTAAGAAACTCTGGAAGGGCATGGCCAGTAACATGGGGGCAAGCCCAAACAAGATACATATCAATAAAGGTCGATAAGATTTGACATACATAATGCCAGCGAGGACATCTTGGCTGAGTGATGGTTTAAGCGCATTACCATGGTTATTTTTATTGCGCTGAATGCCGAGCATGCACAACACTGACGTAGAATATAAAGTGACAGCAATAATGTATGCGCCAACGGTTGAGTAGAGGCTAATAGCAAAGCCCATCATCGCTGGGCCGAGGATGCGCGATAAATTCATAACCGCGCTAGATAATGCCATTGCGCCGCCTAGTTTGTTGGCCCCTACCACGTTATACACTAAGGCGGTACGCGCCGGCATAATAAACGGCATAATGGAGCCCGCGATCATGCCTGCGATTAATAGATTCCAAAATTCCAAAGTGCCTACAATCAGTAATCCCATGATTGTGCATTCATTGGCTAATAAAATAAGCTGTCCAATAACAATGAGCTTGCGCCGCTCTATGCGATCACTCATAGCACCGCCCAGTAAAGAAAAAATTAACATGGGAATAGCAAAAGCAATATTGATATAAGCCAGTGACATTTCTTCTTGGGTTAATTCCCAAGCTAAAAAGGTGCGGGTAAGCACTTGCCCTTGCATGGCCAAAAAGAAGGCGGCATTACCGGCCATTAGCCAACGAAATTGGCGAATATTCAGTGTGTTAAGGGAGCGACGCCAACCAGAGATTGACGCCGTGTCTTGGTTTTGCAAAGAAATAGCCCGAGTATTGTGCGCTTAGCGCGAGAACGATATCAAGGTAAACATAATACCATGCGTCTCAATTACTCAGTATTATGATGGTACAAATACGGCTATATTGCTGCGCCGAGTTAGTCAATATAGCGAAGAATATCTTGGTGAAGGCCTGCTTTTAAACCAGTAAGTGTTTCGCGTGATTTACCTAGCATGGGTTGTAAAAGGGCTTTTGCATTGCTTAGTAGGTCGTCTAAATCACAGCACTGATCAACCACGTTATATTTCACCGCTTGCTCGCCGCCTATACGCTTGCCGGTAAGCAGCAAGTCACGCAGTGCTTGGCCAGCCAGTTTATCTCTCACTAAGGCATTCATTGATGGAATAAGCACCATGTCGAGGTCAACTTCGGGTAAGCAGAAATAGCCGCGATCTTTACGCATTACTTTGTAATCACTGGCCATTAATATCATGGCGCCTAGGCCGAATGCGTGGCCGTTGGTAGCGGCAACGGAAGGAATGGGTAAGATTAATAAGCGGCCAACCATTTCCATGCACTCATCAATAAACTTGGCTGCGCCTTCGGTGCCGGCAGAAAAAAGATATTCGATATCCAAACCCTGCGAAAAGGATTTACCTTCACCGGTGATAATGAGCGCATTAATTCGAACATCGCTATAAACCGTATCAAGGGCAGCATTGAACTCAGCCAAGGTATCGGGGTTAAATTTGCCGTCATCATGCATAGTGATGGTGGCGTAATGGATGTTGGACTCAGATTCAGTGGTGAGTGTAATCAATGCCATGGGTTTGCGTGCTCTTTGGTGGTCATTATTTTTAAAGACTTTAATTTACGACAAATTGACCCAATTGCAAATGATTTTTTGTTTAAGGTATTGGTTATACTGCCCACAACAACGAGAAGGCCCACTATTATTGAATAATTGGATGATAAGCCTCGCTCCATTAATGATAAAAGAGAATGATAA
>DMZE01000239.1 GCA_003492055.1 Cellvibrionales bacterium | reverse complement strand
GCCGAATAGGCAGCTTAGAAAAGCACTCACAGATACGTCTTATGCTATATTATCTGCTTGTAAAAAAAGAGCCATATACAATGTCCCCCCATCTAAATACCGCCTTCTACCAGCAGCACGCCCTCAATCTCTGCTACAGCTATCAGCAGTTATTAAAAAAACCATTAATCCAGCCGGATAATAATGGCTCTCTAATGCAGCAGCTTTTCAATGCACCTTTCGCATTGCTATCTCACGGCTTAGAAGATGATCCTATCTTTAATTTCGGCAACCAAGCGGCATTATCTTTATTTGAATACAATTGGGATGATTTTACTCAGCTACCTTCGCGTTTATCGGCAAAGCCGGTGGATCAAAATGAGCGGCAGCGTTTATTGGATGCGGTAAGCCAGCGTGGATTTATTGATAATTACGCCGGCATTAGAATCGCGGCATCGGGTAGGGAGTTTTTAATCGAAAACGCAGTAGTGTGGAATGTGATTGATAAAGACGGCCGCTATTGTGGTCAGGCCGCCGCTATCTAAAGAGCTTGCTAGGCACTGGTAATCGGTTTGCTGTTAGAGAAGTTTTCAGCTTTGCCTGTTGCATTGTAGGTTTGTCCTGAGCCTGTTTCACCTCGTAATATATTCATAAAACGATCAACACTTTGCTGCATGCCGCCGAGAATGCGCTCGTTTATCATAAGCATTTCCTGGCAATCGGCTAATTGCTTTTCGATGCTTTCCCATAAAGGCAATAATTGCACATGACTAATCACATCTAACTTAATGATAATGTCTTTCCAGCGATCGGCTTCTGTCGATAACTGATTGCGACGCAATAAGGTGGTACGTAACTCGTTACGTTTTTCCATGCGCTTAACAATAACAATTTTCTGCTCGGCACATTCAGCAATAATTTTATTATCTCGCGCTTCCAATGCAACTCGCTCCGACGTTAACAATGTCGTTAAACTATTTAAATCGGATTGGTCGGCACCTAAGGATTGATATATTTCACCGGCTAATAAATTGAGCGCAGCGGTATCAATGTTTGCTTGATGTGGCGCCTGCTGATTGGATGAATCTTTTGATGCATCGCGCTCTGTATTTTTGGGCAGGTGACCTTGTAGATTACCTGACATTTTTTCTTGTGGCATAACTTTAGTCCCCGCATGTGTATCAGGGGAAAAGACATTTAGTAACTCGGTAAACATGGCATCGAGTTGGGCAAGTTATCGGTTAGCTATTTCAGCTAACTGATAATAGCTAACTGCCGAAAAACTGCTCATCAGCCAAAATACGCGTTGCTACCTGATTGGCATCAACTGTGTAGGAACCATTATCAATGCGTTCGCGAATATCATTGACTCGCGCTTCATCAATTTCTGGTAGTGCTTGCAAATCACGCTGAATACGACTGAGCTCTTGTGCGCGTACGCTCAATTGAACGGTATCATGTTTATTATCAACTAACGCTTCGGCACTAGCGCGACCATTGGCTTCGCTATTGCTGTTGGCATTATTGTCAACGCTACCGCTGTTTCGAGCGGTGCTCGATTGAGGGCCATTAACATTGTTGATGTGATTAACCATGTTCATTCAAACTCTAATCATTGATTCATTTTAGTGTGTTGCTGCATCCTAAACTGCTGCTGTCGTTCGTTTGGGTCTTTTCCGTTTTGTACTCACTTAATCATTTTGACTGATATAAATGGTACGTATTTCAACTCAAGACTTAAAACACCGAAGCGGGATGCGTTTATACACACTACCTTTATCGGCCATTTTTTTTGTAACTTGAGTCACGTTTTTAAGCATTTTTAGATTAAGCCATTGGCTTATTTTAAGTGCTTGAATTCCTTTAAAAAACTGTTCTTACCTTTTGCTGTTTTCATCTTGTTTGATGGTACTTATAGGGCGATAACTGCCGTTCTAGGGCTTACATCACCGTTTGGACTTTGCCAGGCGCAATGACTTTTGCTTTGATAATGCGCTGTGAGCTGAGATTCCGTACTTTAATCTGCTGGCCTTTACTGCCATCTGCCATGGCCGTGCCGGCCATTTTGGCACTAACGCCATGAGAGTTCGCAATAATCATCACTTGATCACCGCGCTTAATCCATTTGGGCAGGGTTAAGCCACTATTACTTAAGGGGGTTCCTGCGGCAACAGGGCGTGTGGCTAGGGTGCCAATAGCATCGTTAATGCGCGTTAAATAATCGCTGTTTATGCCTTGTAGCTTTTGCTCACGAATCACAATATCGGCCGCGGTAATTACTTCATTTCTTTGTATGGCGCGAACAGCGGTGACAACAGATTGCCATTGTTCAAAGTTGACCGGAATAAAAACGCCCCAAGGTTTGTGATCATCGCATCTGACTTTAATGAGTTTTCGACCTGATCGTGCATTGCCTTTTTGTGGTGTAAAACTGAGGGCTTGTGTGCAGCGCCTTAGTGTCAGTCTCGAATCGATGTTTGCAGCACTATATTCAATACGCGTATGAGGATTTTCGACGCTGGCTTGCTGCTGAACAAAGGCGAGAGTTAAGGCCTGAATTTCAGCGGCGTTGATGGTTGTTGATAGCGGCGTGGTTATTTTCTCTAAGTCACTGGCTGCCTGGGTGTTTTGCTCATTGATGAGCTGAGTGGTATTGGCGCCATTGTTGGCGGAGCCTGGAATAGCCCAGAAAAGCAAAGCCATAATACAGGCAGCAGCGGCGTTTAAGCTGGCGCTATGAGCCGACTGACAATGCGCTTGTCGGCGGCTAATGCTCTGTTTGTTGATGGCGGCTGATGCGATGGACGCTATCAATGCCATGGATGCTTTTTTCATTCTAGAACTCGTTTACGCCAAAAAACTGCCAATTGATTGAATTAGTAACTAAGGCAGCAATTTTCATGGCGTTCACGCGACGCTTTTTGTTCCCTTTAAAGCTCACTGGTTGAAACTTGACCGGCGTCACATCGCCATTTTTCGCCAGCCTTTGCCGCTTGGCGGCAGCGGCTTGCCGCAAACCCTTAAAAGATCACTAGTCCCCTGTCTTTAAATTAAGTAACTATATGATTTTAAACAATAAAAAGGTTATGGCATATCGGTTGCAATGTATCGGATGAGATAGCCCTTTTTAAAGAGAGAAAAGCAATGACAGCGATCAACTTTGCCAATGCATTAGGTGTCCATGAGCGGGCTTTGCATTTACGTACCGAGCGATCGGCGGTATTGGCGAATAATTTGGCCAATTCAGAGACGCCTGGCTACAAAGCGCGCGATTTTGATTTTCGCGCAGCACTACAAGCGGCTAAGTCAGATAAAAACGCCATGAATATGTCACGTACGCACAAGGGCCATATTATTTCTACGGCCAAAGGCCAAGGCGCATCGGTAGAGCTTTCTTATCGTGTGCCGCTGCAAGCCAGCATTGATGGCAACACCGTAGATGCACAAATGGAAAGCGCTGCTTTTGCTCGCAACGCATTAGAGTTTGGTTCTAGCTTCCGCTTTTTAAATGGTCGCTTCGCTAGTTTGGGTAAAGCCATTAGCGGTAACTGATAGAAAGCCATTAGCGGAAATTAAAAGAAACCCAGTTTAAAAAAACACAGTAAGAGATTTGAGTATGAGTTTAGGCAATGTATTTGATATAGCAGCGATGGGAATGAGCGTTCAAACGATTCGCTTAAATACCACTGCGAGCAATATGGCTAACGCAGAAACCTCTGCCAGCTCTGAGGCTGAGGCTTATAAAGCACTTCGTCCAGTCTTTGTGTCTAGCAATGAAAAAAATGCAGCTAACGGCTCACTTAATGGTTCAAGCCCCGCTGATTTCGGTGTGATGGTGCGCGAAATTGTTGAAAGCCAAGCGCCGGTCAATAAGGCCTATGAACCGAATAACCCGCAAGCTAATGAAGAGGGTTATGTTTTTTACTCTAATGTGAATTCTATAGAAGAAATGGCCGATATGATTTCTGCTTCACGGTCTTTTCAGATGAATGTCGAAATGATGAATACCACAAAATCCATGATGCAGCGTTTGCTGTCCATGGGTCAATAGTAAGGCAGGTCAGTAATAAAGCAATCAGCAGTTAATGATGACTGATTCTCTAAAATTAATGATTAAGTAAAATTAGGTACATAGCATGAATGAAATTAATAGCTCAACATCCGCCGAAATTATTAATTCCTTAGGCACCAAGGCTAACGCGCCAACAGAAGAGCAGGATTTAGGTAAGGATGCTTTTTTGCAGCTGATGATTGCACAGTTGCAAAATCAAGATCCTTTAAGCCCCGCTAAAAATGAAGACTTTATTGCACAGTTAGCGCAGTTTAGTTCGGTTGAAGGCATTCAAAATATTAATAATTCTATGGAAGAGTTAGCAAGCTCTTTCCGCTCTAGCCAAGCACTGCAGGCGTCTTCTTTAGTTGGTCGCCAAGTGCAAGTGAGTACGGATACTGCAACCTTATCAGCGGTAGGCCCAGTTCGGGGCACCATTGATTTAGATACCAGCTCCGCCAATATTAAGCTGTATATAGAAGGCCCTGATGGCCAAATCGTTAAAACTGAAGAGCTGGGTACTCAAGAGCGAGGCGCTATTGATTTTTCTTGGGATGGTACCGATGAGAGTGGCTTACGGGTTGCTGATGGCGCTTATCGTGTTTATGCCAGTGGCTTAGTGGATGGAGAAATTGCCGATTTGCCCGTGGCAATTGGCGCGAATGTTAACAGTGTGACGGTGGGTCAAAATAATTCCATGGTATTAAATATTGAAGGTGTTGGTGCGGTGCCGCTTTCAGAAGTTAGCCGCTTTTTATAAACGCTACTTTTAACTCAGTGCATTGTGAATTAACCAATGCGCTTGTAAACCCAATTAAATATGACAGGCAGGAGATAGACAATGACTTTTAATACAGCATTAACAGGATTACGCGCAGCCACCAGTGATCTAAATGTCACGGGTAATAATATTGCTAACGCCAGCACTGTGGGTTTTAAACAGTCGCGTGCAGAATTTGCTGATGTTTATGCCAGCTCTGTTGTTGGTGGCGGTACTAACGCTATTGGTAATGGTGTACGTGTCTCTGATGTGTCACAGCAGTTTTCGCAAGGCAATATTAGCTTTACTGAAAATGCTTTAGATTTAGCAATTAACGGCGGCGGATTTTTTGTCTTAAGTGATCAAGGCTCGCAAGTGTTTACTCGTGCAGGACAGTTTGGTGTAGATGACACAGGTTATATCACCACTAATGATGGCGCTCGCTTACAAGGTTTTCCTGCGAATACTTCAGGTACGGTATCGGATGTACTTGGTGATTTGCAATTAAGTACGGCGGATATATCACCGCGTCAAACTACTTTAGTTGATATGTTATTTAATTTAGATGCTGATGCGGCTGTGCCAGAAAGTATTGTGAATACTGCTATTTCAGAGGGTGCTGTTGAGCAAGCCGCACAGGGTGCAACTAATGGCTATGCCTCTGGCACTATTGATATTAACGGCACTACTTACAGCATTCCTGCGAGCGCTAACCAGTCGGCCAGCGTTATTGCCGGCTCTCTTTCAGCAATTAGTGGTGTATCTGCTTCAGCGATTACCCGTGCCGATATAGTCATTCCTAGTGGCTCGGCAACAACTAACCAATTACGTATAAATGGTGCAGAAATTTTAGGTGCCGATATTACGCAAATCACTTCAGCGATTGATGCATTACCGGGTATTACCGCCTCAGAAGCTGGCGGTGTTATCAGTGTCGTTTCTACCTTAGGTGATGATTTAATGTTTACTGCTGGCGCCGGTTTAACCGCCAATGTTACGGGTGCAGGCGGTGGCGGCACTATCAATATTGACGGCAGCTTAACTAGCCCAGCTAACCAAGCGACAGTAGGCGGTTTAGTTAATTTAACGTTGGATGCTGGCCTTTCAGTTAGCGCAGGAACAACAACTTCGGCGGGCACTAATTTATTCCCTACAGTGCCAGCATTAACCTTGGTGCGCACAAACTCTTTTGATCCTGGTGATGGCAATACTTATAACGATGCAACATCAGTTACCATTTTTGATTCGCTGGGTAGTCGTCATGTGTTGTCGCAATATTTTGTTAAAGAGCCAGCCTCATTAACTGCGCCTAATACTTGGAGTATGTACGTACAAATTGATGGCGAAAATGTTGGTGATCCTGATGTGTTAGCGCCAAATGTTGCAACTATGGAACGTTTTACGCTTCGTTTTTTTAATGACGGTACATTAGATACGGCTAACAGTGATGAGTTGTTAATCTCTAACTGGACACCTTTAGATGCCGATGGCAACCCAGCCGGTGCCTTGGGTCCATTAACGGTTGCTAACGGTGCATCAACGCCTATTCCTACGCCTCCAGTAAGCTCTAATTTTGTTTTAGATGTGAATGGTTCATCGCAGTTTAGTGGCGGCTTTTCGGTAAACGAATTAGACCAAAATGGTTTTGCTCGCGGTCGTTTGTCGAGTGTTGATGTTTCTGAAACGGGTGTTATTTTTGCGCGTTACAGTAATGGTGAAGCATTAACGTTAGGTCGAGTTGCACTGGGTTCGTTTGCTAATGAGCAGGGTCTTACGCCATTAGGTGATTCTACTTGGGGTCAATCGTTTGAATCGGGTGAGCCAGTTATTGGTGCGCCGCGAACAGCTTCTCTAGGATCAGTTACATCCGGTGCATTAGAAGATTCTAATGTTGAGTTAGCAGAAGAGTTGGTAGCTTTGATTATTGCGCAAAGAAATTTCCAAGCGAATTCACGAACCATTGAAACCGCTAATGAAATTCAACAAACCATTATCAATCTTCGTTAATTATTTTTTAATTTTTTATAACAGCTAAATAGATAAACGAACAGGCGGGTTAAATAGTGGATCGTGCATTATACATTTCAATGACAGGTGCCAAGCATAATATGCTTGAACAGGCTGCGCGTTCGCATAATTTGGCTAACGTCTCAACCGTGGGTTTTAAAGCGGATTTAGCTAACGCTATGTCTATGCCCATTAAAAGCGGTGATGGTTATAACAGTCGTGTTTATGCAGTTACACAAACACCGGCTGTTGATTTAAGCAGCGGCCCGTTAATTGAAACTGGTCGTGAACTTGATGTTGCTGTCGATGGTGATGGTTGGATTGCGATACAAACCAATAATGGCGATGAGGCTTATACCCGCGGTGGTAATTTAAGTGTCGACAGCTTTGGTTTGTTACGCAATGAACGAGGCCTGTTAGTGATGGGTAACTCAGGACCTATTGCTATTCCTGAAGCCGAAAAAGTAGAAGTGGGTGTCGATGGCACTATTTCAGTTCGTGCTTTGGGGCAGGGGCCAGAAACGCTGGTTGCCGTTGATCGTATTAAATTAGTTAATCCCGACACTAGCGCATTACAAAAGCAGCAGGACGGTTTAATTTATAGTCGTAATGATGTCGAAGCCTTGGATGCCAATGTGCGCTTACGTTCAGGTTTTTTAGAAAATAGTAATGTCAATGCCGTTGGCGAACTCACGTCAATCGTGGCATTGGCTAGACAGTTTGAAATGCAAATTAAGATGATGCAAACCGTCGCTGAAAATGCTGAATCGAGCGCCCGTGTATTGCAGGTTCAAGTTTAAACATATTGAACAATTAATTTAAGCGTATTGAGATACTAAAAACAGATTAAACAGTAGAGGTTACACCATGCACGCAGCATTATTTGCAAGTAAAACAGGATTAACTGCACAAGATAAGCAGTTAACTACTATCTCTAATAATTTAGCGAATGCATCGACCGCGGGTTATAAGCGTGATCGCGTTATCTTTGAAGATTTACTCTATCAAATTCAACGCCAACCGGGTGCGCAGTCCGCTCAGAATAATCAATTACCTTCGGGCTTGCAGTTAGGTACCGGTGTACGTGTTGTGGGAACGCAAAAGCAATTCACTACTGGTAATTTACAAGTGACCGATCAGCCTTTAGATATGGCGATTGATGGTCGTGGTTTTTTCGAAATTCTACAGCCTAATGGCAATACCGCTTATACCCGCAATGGTGAATTTCATTTAAGTGCTGACGGTGAAATTGTAACTGCCGGTGGTCTAGTGTTAGAGCCATCGATTACTATTCCTGAAGGTGCGCAGACAGTCACAATAGGGCAAGACGGTACAGTTTCGGTTTTGTTAGCCGGGGAGAGCGCCCCGACGCAAGTTGGTAATGTTCAGTTGGCTGACTTTATTAATCCTGCCGGTTTGCAGGCCATGGGTTCGAATTTATTTTTAGAGACGGCCTCTAGTGGTGCCGCTCAACAAGGTACGCCGGGCCTTAATGGCTTTGGCAGTATTCGACAAGGCAGTATTGAAAATTCAAACGTTAATATCGTTGAAGAGTTGGTCAATATGATAACCACTCAGCGTACCTATGAAGTGAATTCAAAAGTATTACAAACCACTGATCAAATGCTGCAATTTATTACGCAGAATATTTAGATTGTTAGGGTGATCGCCATGAAAAAAATAGTAATCAGAATATTTTTTATTAAGCGCTTTCAGTTAGCGCTAAGCGCTTTATTATTGATGAGTGGCTGTTCCGTTACGCCGCTATCTGAAAAGCCTGATACAGATGAATTTGCCCCAGTGTCTGTGCCGAGTAAAAGTAGCTTGCCGTTGAGTGCTGGCAGCTTGTTTAGTAATGAAGTGGGTGTGAATTTATATGATGATCGCCGTGCTTATCGTGCAGGCGATATTATTACTGTCACGCTAAATGAACGCACAGTGTCGAGTAAATCGGCCGAAACAAAAATAGATAAAGATGGCAAAGTTGAATTTGGTGAAGATACGATTCTAGGTAAGCTGGTCGACATTAAAGGTAATTCTTTACTGACCAATGTTGAGCAGTCACGTAGTTTTGATGGCTCTGGAGAAACTGATCAGCAGAATCGGTTACAGGGCAGTATTGCTGTCACTATTGCCGATGTATTACCCAATGGTTTGTTAGTGATTCGCGGTGAAAAATGGATGACATTAACCAACGGCCAAGAGTTTATTCGCATTAGCGGTTTAATTCGTCCTGATGATGTTGCTTCAAATAATACGGTTTCTTCGACCAAAGTCGCTGATGCACGTATTTCGTATAGCGGCACGGGTGATCTCGCTGCAGCAAACAAACAAGGTTGGGCTTCGCGCTTCTTTAATTCTTCTGTCTGGCCTTTTTAGGATGCCATT
>DMZE01000032.1:2469-3160 GCA_003492055.1 Cellvibrionales bacterium | reverse complement strand
GTGCAAATAAATGCAAAGAAGCCCAATATCGCGCTATTGCTTGATATGGATGAAATCAATGACGCAGTCTTTTTTGCATCATCGGGTTTGTTGTCATTGGGCTTGTCATCATTCGGGGGAGTATTAGTCATCACTTGCTCTTTTTGCTATGGCCATAAGTGGTGGGTTGCGTGTAGTGATCAATTAATGGTGCAGCAAAATTCATTAGCAATACGGCAAAGGCAACAGCATCAGGATAGTTACCCCATTTGCGAATTAGGAAAATTAAAATACCGATACCGGCACCATAAATGATACGGCCTTTATTGCTAACAGCCGATGACACAGGATCAGTCACAATAAAGAAGGCGCCAAATATGGCTGCGCCCGTTAATAATTGAAAAGGTGGCGAGCCACTGCTAGCGGAAGATCCACCATCATAAAAAAGAGCGGACATTAATCCGAGAGCCACCAGCATTGAAATAGGCGCGTGCCAGGTAAAAATTTTACGGTAAAGTAAAAACAGTCCGCCAGCTAAAAAGCCGAGGCTAACCCATTCCCATCCTGTGCCTCCCCAGTCACCAAACTGCGAGTATTGCTGTTTGAGATCATCAATCATGAGTGCGTTGTTTTGACGCAATAAATCTAACGGCGTGGCCATGGTAAAACCATCAACCGTAGGAAACTGCATAAACCCTAATGCGATTAATAA
>DMZE01000032.1:1911-2420 GCA_003492055.1 Cellvibrionales bacterium | reverse complement strand
GCTGCCCAGGTGGTCATTTGTATTGGGAACGAAATAAGCAAAACAACATAGCCGACCATAGCCGGATTAAAGGGGTTGTAGCCAAGGCCGCCATAAAGTTGTTTGGCCACAATAATAGAGAAGAACATGCCGGTTAAAAGAATCCACCATGCGGAGTAAGGCGGCAAGGCAATACCTAACAGTACAGCTGTGACTAATGCGCTGTAGTCTTTAAGGTAAAAGGCAATAGGGCGCTTGCGAGCGGCTAGCGCTAATGCTTCTAGCGCTAGGCCAAAAATACTGGCTAACAGGATGTTGATAACTGAGCCCCAGCCGAAAGCCACTGTGAGTGCTAGCACGCCCGGTAGGGTGGCAAGCAATACCAGTTTCATAACGTCGCTAGTGCTCTGCTTATTATGAGCATGCGGTGATGTGATACGCATTAACGCCATAAGCGTTTATTCCTGTGCTGAGTTCTGTGCTCTAAAATCGGTTAAGGCTTGTTGGGCTGAGGCAAGTTTGGCTTCAGC
>DMZE01000032.1:0-1889 GCA_003492055.1 Cellvibrionales bacterium | reverse complement strand
TTGGCTTTTACTGACACGTTGTTCTGCGCTTTCCACCGCACGCACTAATTTGTTTTCGGGGTTGGCGGCATCTTCGGCTTGTTGCGCGGCGCGCTTAGCGACAGCACGGGCAATAGGATCATCACTTTCGGTGGCAATAATGTTCGCTTGGTTTTCGGTCTCTTTTGTTTCTTGGGCTTCTGGAGAGTCTGTAGATTCCAGAACGCCTTTAGCTTTTTTCGCCTTAACGCGTTCAACGGCAGCTTCTACAGCTGCATTTTTTACGTCTTCTTTACCGCGTTGTTCGGCTGCAAGCTTGGCTGCAGCTTGGCGTGCTTGGCGCGCTGCGATTTTTTCATCTTCTAAACGTTGCAGCCGTTCTTGTCTTGCGTCAAAACGCTCTTTGGCTAATTCGGCATTCTGATGGTCAACTTTACGCTGTTGAATATCGACCTTTGAGGCGCGATAGTATTGCACTAACGGTATATTGCTGGGGCAAACGTAAGAGCATGCGCCACATTCAATACAGTCGGCAATATTATGTTCTTCTAACTTATCTAACTCTTTACCTTGTGCGAACCAATACAGTTGCTGAGGTAGCAGCGATGCAGGGCAGGCTTCGGCACACATGCCGCAGCGAATACAGGCTTGCGCAGGCGGCGGTGTTGGCAATTCTTGTTCGGTTGGCGCAAGAATGCAGTTGCTGGTTTTAATAACCGGTACAGCGGTATTGGCTAGCGCAAAGCCCATCATCGGGCCGCCCATAATTAAACGAGCACTTTGATTTTCTTGATAGTCTGATTGCGCTAATAAAAATTCAACCGGCGTACCTAATAACACATGATAGTTACACGGCTGGTTAACCGCATCACCGGTTACCGTTGTAATACGCGAGATTAATGGCTCATCAAGACAGACTGCATTGTGAATAGCGACGGCTGTACCAATGTTCTGGCAAACGATACCTAACTGTGCAGGTAAGCCACCAGAGGGAACTTCTTTGCCGGTTAAAATTTGGATTAATTGTTTTTCGCCGCCCGAGGGATACTTAGTGGGAAAGGTGATGACTTCGGCTTCGGTTGCAAGGCCAGTGAGTGCAGCGAAATCATGTTGCGCTAACGCGGCGGTAATACCGTCAACGACATCGAGTTTATTGTCTTCAATGCCAAATAGAATTTTAGTGGGCTTAATAATTTTAGCTAAAATAGCAACGCCGCTGGCTATCTCATCGGCATACTCGCGCATAAGTGAGTGATCAGCCGTGATATAAGGTTCACACTCAGTGGCGTTAAGTATAAGTGTGTCTATAGAGATATCGTCACGGGTATTCAGCTTAATGCTAGTGGGAAAGCCTGCGCCGCCCATGCCAGAGATGCCCGCATCACTAATTATCTTAATGAGCGTGCTTTTATCGAGCTGCGTATAATCAGCAATAGGATTTCTTGGGCGCCATTCATCTTTACCGTTAGTTTCAATAACAATGCAGTTGTCTTCTAAGCCAGAGGCATGCGGAATAGTGCGTTGCTCTATGGCAATGACAGTGCCAGAAGTAGGCGCATGCAATGGCACGCTCACTGGCCCAACGGCGGCAGCAATGCATTGCCCTTTTAATACTTGATCACCCACTTGCACAATCGGTTTAGCGGGCGCGCCAATATGCTGAGACAGCGGCAACGTTAATTGCGGTGCAATAGGTGCAGTAACAATCGCTTTGCTTAGTGACTGTGTTTTATTTTCTAGTGGATGAATGCCACCGTGGAAATCCCAAATATTATTCATTGTTGGCCTTTCATGCCGCATGGCCATTTTGCTTATTCGTATTGTCCGTCACAATGATATTAGCGTTATGGCTAGGATCACGATCGGGAATTTCCCATTTCCATGCGCGCGTACCGGTGGCAACGGGGATC
>DMZE01000282.1 GCA_003492055.1 Cellvibrionales bacterium | reverse complement strand
AGCTGGTCATGCCTCACTAAAACAAAATTTGCCGATGAAGGCAGACAATCAAAATTCAGCGCACTCAAGCCATCAACTAAACACTGCCGATTAGCTATAACTTTATCCTTAACCGATTGAAAGTAAGGCTCATCCTGAAAGCTCGCAATGGCAGCGACCTCTGCCAAGCGATCAACGGGATAGGAGTTAAAGCTATTCTTTACCCGCTGAAGGCCCTTTATCAAATGCGGATGCCCTATTGCATAACCCACTCGCATACCGGCAAAGGCGCGCGATTTAGACAAGGTATGCACCACTAACAAATTGTTATATTGCTGGGTTAAATCAATCACCGAGGCGACACTCTCTAACGAGGTTTCAGCATTCGAGGGCTGTGAAAAATCAATATAGGCCTCGTCAACAATAACTACGGAATCAGGATTAGCCTCTAGCAAATCAATAATGCTTTGTCGCGCCAAACCAATACCGGTAGGCGCATTGGGATTAGGGAATATAATGCCGCCATTAGCAGACTGATAATCGGCAACATCAATCTCAAACTGCTTATTTAAAGGTATGAGATTGTATTCAATATTGTATAACTGACAGTACACAGGGTAAAAACTATAGGTTAAATCTGGAAATGATATTGGCAAATCTTGTCGAAAAAACGCATTAAAAGCGTGCGCTAAAACCTCATCTGAACCATTGCCCACAAAAACATTATCAGCTGCCACAGAAAAATAATCGGCAATCACTGCTTTTAAGCGTGACGATTCAGGATCGGGATATAAACGCAAACTCTCACCGGCGGCATCGGCTATAGCCGCTAATGCAGCAGGTGATGGCGGATAAGGACTTTCATTGGTATTCAGTTTAACCAACCCCTGTGTCGCTGGCTGCTCACCAGGCACATAGGGGTCGAGCCCATTAACTAATGGGCTCCATAATAAAGAATTATCAGTCGATTTATTCATAACACACTGCTTTTTTTAAAACGGCTTATTAAGATTTCTTTTGCGCTGCATTTATTCGCAAGGCTTCTGCCGCTACGCGAAGTTCTGCAGAACGCGCATGCGCAGTCAGTGATTCACTGCGCGCTAACACAGAAGCTATTTGACCGATATTCGCTGAAGACTGCGGCGAACATTGAATTAATGAACTGCGCTTTTGAAAATCATAAACACCCAGCGGCGATGCAAAACGCGCCGTTGTCGATGTCGGCAAAACATGATTGGGGCCCGCACAGTAATCCCCTAAGGCTTCTGGCGTGTGACGACCCATAAAGATAGCACCTGCATGCTGAATAGCGTCTAACCACTGCTCAGGATCATCAACCGATAATTCAAGATGCTCAGGCGCAATGGCATTAGATACCGTCATTGCCTGTGCTAAATCATCCACCAAAATAAACGCGGCCCGCGAATTAATCGAACGCTCAATAATATCGCGACGCTCTAACGACGGCAGTAATTGATTCATGCTGGCTTCAACGGCATCCAGAAAATCTGGATCCGGCGAAATCAATAATGCCTGCGCATCTTCATCGTGCTCGGCCTGCGAAAATAAATCCATGGCTATCCAATCAGGATCGGTTTTACCATCGCATATCACTAAAATTTCTGATGGCCCTGCCAGCATATCTAAGCCAACATCACCAAAGACCATTTTTTTGGCACAGGCGACAAAGCGATTACCTGGACCAACAATTTTATCAACGCGTGGAATGCTTTGCGTACCATAAGCCAAAGCCGCTACCGCTTGAGCGCCCCCCACACTAAAAATAGTATCAACCCCTGCGACAGCCGCCGCAGCCAATACCGCTTGGTTAACCTCACCCGCTGGCGTAGGCGTCACCATAATAATTTCTTTTACCCCCGCCACTTTGGCAGGAATCGCATTCATCAACACGCTAGAAGGATAAGCCGCTTTACCACCCGGCACATAAATACCGACACGCTGAAGCGCCGTTACTTTTTGCCCAAGCAATGTGCCGGTGTCATCAGTGTACTGCCAAGATTCTTGTTTTTGTCGCTGATGAAAATCATCAATTCTTTGCGCCGCTTGCTCTAAGGCTTCACGAATAGCAGGATCAATATCCACTAAGGCCTGCTGAATAGTTTCACGATTAATCGTTAGCTCAGCCATTGATGAAACAGCAAAGCGATCAAATTTAGCCGTAAATTCGACCAGCGCAGAATCACCACGAGAGCGCACCTGATCCAAAATATCACGCACCGTGGCATCCAGCGCGTGATCAGCCACTGCAGACCAAGCTGTCAGTGTCGTTAAATCGGCAGAAAAATTGCTTTCATTAGCAGACAAGCGCCGCACCGATAATAACTGAGTAGAGGCGTTAGATTTCATCACTCACTAACCGCCGCTGCAATAGCATCACTTATAACCTTAAGCTCTGCGTGCTTCACTTTCATTGAAGCCTTATTCGCCACTAAGCGAGAACTAATATCAGCAATAAAATTCGCCTCTTCTAAACCGTTGGCCACAAGCGTTTTGCCGGTATCAACAATATCGACAATCTCATCGGCCAAGCCCATAATCGGGGCTAATTCCATACCACCATAGAGTTTAATGATGTCGGCTTGCACCCCTTGCTCGGCATAATATCGCTGGGCAATATTAACGTACTTAGTCGCTACTTTAATGCGTGACTGGTAAGCGATACCGGCCTGATCTTTTTTTATCGCCGTCATTAGGCGGCAGCGAGCAATACCAAGATCATGCAATTCATATAATTGAGTACCGCCGTCTTCCATCAGCATATCTTTACCTACGACACCCATATCGGCCGCACCATAGCGAATATAGGTCAGCACATCAGCCCCTCTCAGGACTAACAATTGCACATCGGGGCGATTGGTAGCAAAAACCAATTTGCGACTCTTCGATATATCTTCTTCAGGCACAATACCTGCTGCCGACAACAATGGCAGGGTATCTTTTAAAATGCGTCCTTTAGTTAAGGCGATGGTAATCATGCAATCTCTTTATATAACGGTTTAACTGTTGTTTTTAATAACGACTCATTAAATGCTAACGCTTAAGCTCTAGACTTCAGCATCTTCATCTTGATTTTGTTCTCGGCTTAAACGCCCTGGCACGCGTCGAATGCTGGCACCTAACAACTGCATTTTTTCTTCAATACATTCGTAACCACGATCTATATGGTAAATACGATCGACCAAGGTAGCGCCGGTGGCGCAAAGTCCCGCAATAACCAGACTGGCTGACGCGCGTAAATCAGACGCCATAACTGGCGCAGCCGTTAGCATTTCAATGCCCTCTACAATGGCTGTATTCCCTTCAATACGAATTTTAGCGCCCATTCGATTCATTTCATGCGTTTGAATTAAACGGTTTTCAAAAATAGTCTCGACAACCGTACTCACACCATCGGCAACACTGTTCATTGCCGTAAATTGCGCTTGCATATCGGTGGGAAAAGCCGGATACGGCGCCGTACGAATATCAACAGCTTTAGGCTTGCGGCCTTCCATATCTAAGCTAATCCAATCTTCGCCTATTTCTAACTTAGCGCCCGCTTCTTCTAACTTAGCTAATACGGCCTCTAATGACTGCGGATCAACATCCTTCACCTTAATGCGGCCACGCGTCGCCGCTGCGGCTACTAAAAAAGTCCCCGCTTCAATACGATCAGACATTACCGCATAATCACAACCCGACAACTCTTCGACACCATCAATAATCAACTTGTCAGTGCCAACGCCGGTAATCTTTGCGCCCATAGCGATAAGGCAATTGGTTAGATCAACCACCTCAGGCTCACGGGCAGCATTTTCAATAATGGTTTGGCCTTCAGCCAAGGTTGCAGCCATCAAAATATTTTCTGTGCCACCCACCGTGACCTTATCCATAAAGATATGCGCGCCTTTTAAACGCCCATCAACCTTCGCTTCTATATAGCCACCATCAATCGTAACGGTTGCACCCAAAGCTTCGAAGCCACGTAAGTGTAAATCGACAGGTCGACTACCAATGGCACAACCACCAGGAAATGAAACTCTAGCCTTACCTAAACGCGCCAATAACGGACCTAACACTAAAATTGAGGCGCGCATGGTTTTTACCAATTCATAAGGCGCAGTACACTCTTCAATGGTAGCCGATTCAATTTCAACACCTAACTTCTCATCAATCATTAAATCGACGCCCAAACAGCTGAGCAATTCGATCATAGTGGTGACATCATTTAAGTGCGGCAGGTTACGAATTTTAACCACACCCTTACTCAGCAAACTTGCCGCCAATATAGGCAGGGCCGAATTTTTAGAACCTGAAATACGGATTTCACCATCGATGCGCGATGGGCCATTAATTAATAATTTATCCATTAAAATTTATCTTATCAGTGTTAATTAAACAGTGGCTTGCCACTGCGAGGGAGTGAGCGCGCGAATGTTAACGGCATGAATCTCACCAGAGGCAATTTTTTCATTTAAACATTGGTAAATACGCTGTTGTTTTTTTACTGGCGACAGCCCTTCAAAATCAACACTGACAACAGTAACGGTACAATGATTACCGGCCATCTCAACGTTTAAATGCTCAACCGTTATTTGCTCGCGTATCAATCGGGATACTTCTTCTTGCATGTGTCTAACTCTCTGTTAAAGCACCCTAGTGGCGCTGTATTTTTTTGTTGCTATGATTGACTCAATCAATTTACGTAATAATTTTTATTGAATATCCAAACAGAATCAAAACTGTAATCGCTGAATAATCCTTAATTTTTCATTGCCGCTGCTTCTGGCGCGCCCGCGACAATCCAACCATCAATAACACGATCAATATCACCTTCGGCAACTTTAAAGGCGTTATCAAATTGGTTGCGATAAATTTTACCTAAGTTAATAGACTCAACAACCATATTACGTAATCGCCAATGCCCCTCACTATCAATACGCATTGAGTACTGAACTTCATAAGGCGTTTTGCGGTCGCCATAAATTAACTGTTTAACAACCACCTTTTTGGATTGCGGTTTATCCGCATTAGCCGCGGGTGGAACAACTTCAATTTCTTCGCCATCAAAGGCCAACAAACCTTTGCCATAAGTCTGAATTAACGCACTTAAAAAAATCTCACTAAAACGATCAATCTGAGCATTTAACTTGGCACTTTCAGTGTCAGATAATGCAGCCATTTTTTTTGAGCTGGCGTGTCTGCCCATAACTGCACGTGCAAAAGATCGAAAATCGATAAAGGGTCGCAACAAAATATCAAGCTCAGTAAAAAATCGCTCTTCATCTTCATCGACATAAGTTTTAGCATCATCAATAAGCGTCAGTAATTGAACGGTAATCGTTTCGACAACTTGGTAGGCAGATGGCGACTCTACTTGAGCAGACAAAGCCGCTTGCGACACCGGCTCTGCAGGCTCCGCTTTAGCAAAAGCACTGCCGAACACCAATAACGCCAACATTAAGCATTTTCGACTAGCAGCAAAGCCAGCTGCTATCATCCATTTAGTCTGCATCATTAAACACTCTACCTTTATTCATTCTGGATTGATAATTTATAGGCAATCTATTGATCATCTATTGCTAAGCCACAAGACAAGAACTGCAGCAATGTTATGACAGCGCCCATAACTGATAGTCCCACTCATGGATACACCCCGCTAAACCTTTAACAAACCCTCAACCAACGACGCCTAACGAAAGAGGCTCATTGATCAGAACGCAACCATGCATTGAGCATAACTTGACCCTACTGTATAGTCGCGCCTTTAATCATCGACGGTGTCAGCTATTGATTGGAGTAAAATAACAGTGGTTATTTTCTCATGCTTAAGTGATAAACCACAAAGGTAAAATACCAGACAAATTTGCAGTATATTTGAGTACGGATTAGCTCATAGTATTGACAACCAAGCCATCGTTCAATCATGACCACTCAAGATAACTGTGTTTAACTTTATGTCGTTTCCCATTCTCGCTCTACTATTTCTCATTATTGGCTTAATCGGTCTGGTTTGGAGTGCTAATTTATTTGTCAGCGGCAGCGCCTCAGTCGCTAAACATGCTGGCATGACACCCATGATGATTGGCCTCACAGTGGTCGCCTTTGGCACATCTGCACCCGAGATGATCGTATCGGCCGATGCTGCATTGAACGGTATTCCTGCGATGGGCGTCGGTAACGGTATTGGCTCTAACATTGCCAATATTGGCCTAGTATTGGGCGTGACAGCATTAATCGCTAAAATCCCCATTAATGCCGGCCTAATGCGCCTAGAAGTCCCCTTACTGTTAACCGCCACCGGGCTAGCGGCTATCTGCTTATGGGATTACCAACTCACGCATATAGAAGGCTGGGTTCTGCTTGGCTCTACCATTCCGGTCTCAATCATACTGGTTCGCCACGCGCGCAAGGTTAACAAACAGTCTAAGGCTCTCAGTGATAGCGGTATCAAAAGTGATGCCGAAATTGAGGTCGATATTCCTGACTTATCGGCCTGGAAGTCGGTATTGTGGCTCGTTATTGGCCTACTTGCCCTCCTCGGCTTTGCCGATTTACTCGTATCATCGGCCAAAACCTTGGCCGAATATATGGGCGTTAGCCCCATGGTAATAGGACTGACTGTGGTGGCATTAGGCACCAGCCTTCCCGAACTCGCTGCCTCAGTGACTAGCGCATTGAAAGGCCATCATGACATAGCCATTGGTAATATCATCGGCTCCAATATTCTCAACTTATTAGCGGTCATGGCTTTACCGGGTATTATCGCCACCACCTCGCTCGAATCTTCCGTCATTAGTCGCGATTTACTCACCATGACGCTGCTGACCTTAGCACTAGTTATTGTCATGTGGATCAAAACACGCGTTAGCAACACCAGCCAAGGCATTGGCCGCGTTATCGGCTTATTATTTATTGCTGCTTATATCGCCTATTATGCTGTGATAATCCTCAATAATAGCTAACACCTTTTATTCTGGTTATTTTTTAGTCAGCCACTTAAAGCTCCACAGGTGCCAACTAATCACGAGCACAGGCACGACATCTCAGCGGCGACCCATTTACAATAGCTGTTTAACTGTTACGGATAATGGTCAATACAATCATGCCAAATACTCTTGAATTGCAGCAGAAGCCGATGACAAAACACGCATTTATCGAATCTGGACAACGCACCGTCCGCCTTGAACAGCAGGCAATCGAAGCTCTTTATGGCCGTATCGATAGTCACTTTAGCGCCGCCTGTGAAACCCTACTCGCCTGTACTGGCCGTGTTGTTGTTACTGGCATGGGGAAATCTGGCCATATTGCGAACAAAATAGCCGCCACATTGGCCAGCACCGGCACTCCCGCTTTCTTTATGCATCCCGGTGAAGCCAGCCATGGCGATCTTGGCATGCTGACCAGTAGCGATGTCGTGATTGCCCTATCAGGCTCAGGCACCACCAATGAAGTCATTACTCTGCTGCCACTCATCAAGCGTATTGGCGCACCATTAATTGCGATGACCGGCAATTCATCATCAACATTAAGTCTGGCTGCCGATGTCCATTTAGATGTTCAAGTTGAAGAAGAAGCTTGCCCTCTTGGACTCGCGCCTACCTCAAGCACCACAGCCACATTAGTTATGGGTGATGCATTGGCCGTTGCTCTTCTAGAAGCGCGCGGCTTTAGTGCCGAAGACTTTGCCTTTTCACATCCTGGTGGTGCACTGGGTAGACGACTACTGTTAAAAGTCAGTGATGTCATGCAAAGCGATTATCCACAAGTCAGCCCCAATACACTGCTGAGTGACGCCCTGATGGAAATCACCCAAAAAGGTTTGGGTATGACAACCATTATTAATAGCAATGGTACATTGGCTGGCATCTTCACTGATGGCGACTTACGTAGAGCGTTAGATAAACGTCAAGATCTCCACACCACAGCCATCACTCAATTAATGACAGCCAACTGTAAAACTGTGCATCCTGATATGCTAGCCGCAGAAGCGTTAAACATTATGGAAGATAATAATATTTCAACCCTCGTTGTCATCAATAAAGATAATACGCCTTGTGCGGTCGTTCACATTCACACTCTTATCAAAGCAGGTTTAGCATAATGGATACGCCGCTAGTCAAAAACACTCTTACACCAGAAGTACGTGAACGCGCGCGCGGTATCAAGCTGCTAGCATTGGATGTCGACGGCGTATTAAGCGACGGTAAACTGTATTATGGCAATGACGGCGAAGAGCTAAAATGTTTTAGTATTCTTGACGGACTCGGTATTAAACTGCTGCAAGACCAAGGTATTATTGTCGCCATCATTACCGGACGCGAATCTAACATTGTGAGTCGTCGCGCTCGCGAGCTCTCTATTCAGCACGTTGTACAAGGCAGAGAAGATAAAATTACTGCGCTAAACGAATTACTCAAACAAACCGGCTTAACACTTGAGCAAACCGCTTATATGGGTGACGATTTGCCCGACTTAAGCGCCATTATGCAATGCCGCTTTGGAACCACAGTTGCCAATGGTCATGACGTCGTTAAACAACATGCCTCTTGGATTTCAAACAAGTGCGGCGGCGCCGGTGCAGTGAGAGAGCTCGCTGATGTACTATTAAAAGCAAACGATTTATTTGATGCCAGTATAAAACCGTTTTTAGCGACACAGACTTCAAAACAGGCTTGATTTAATATTATCCGACCCTAATTATGATCAAAAAAACACGCAGAAAACGTACTCGCAATATTCTAACGCTTGCCATTAGCATCGTTATTATCACCTATTACGTTATCGGCATTAGTCAGAATCAATTTTTACCTACAGGAAAAAACACGCTCGACAAACAAAACGTCTCGCCCGATAGCCGAAGCACAGGTGTTACCATTAAACGCTTTAATACCGCAGGACAATTGCACCTCACCATGCAAACGCATAAAGCTGATTTTTATTCTGCCAAAACAATAAGCAATGTAATAGACCCAGAGAAAGACCACAATACACAACAGCAGCAGACTCAGCAGCGGCAAGATTATGTGGAATTGTTAGCGCCAAAAATCACTGCCTATGAACAAGGTAAAGCAAGCCAATCTATCGCAGCAAAGCTAGCGTATTTAACCAATAATGGCGATACTGCGGAACTGACAGGTAACGTGTTAGTCAATGACTCAGCAACCGGCGTTCAGCTTCAAACACAGTCGCTAACGTTAAACGCCACTTTGCAAGAAATAGTCACACAAAGCCCAGTTACCCTGCAAACACCAACATCCACCACTTATGCAACAGGGCTGCAAGGAAACTTAATAGAGCAACGCTGGCAGTTACTTTCAGAGGTAAATAGTATTGTTCAACCCTAAGCAAACTCATACTGCGTTCTGTAGAAAGCACTTAGTATTACTCATTAGCTGCTCATTACTTTTATGGACTCAACTTTGCGTCGCTAATTTAAATACCAGCGACCATCGCTCTGCACCCATTGCTATTGAAGCAGACAGCGCCGAGCAAGATGAAAAAAACGGCGTGACTATCTATCGTGGTAATGTTTCGATTAAACAAGGCGACCTCACCATTCAGGCAGATACAGTCACTATTCAAAGCTTGATAAGCTCAACACAAACCGATGCCACGAGCAGTCGAAAAATATCTCATATTATTGCCAATGGAAAGCCTGCGCGCTTTACGCAGCAACTGGTCAATGAGCCCAATCCCATTAATGCTCAAGGCAACACCATTCGCTACGCTATCGAAGAAGGTGTTATTCTGCTTGAAGATAACGCGTCCATTGATCAAATTGGCTCGAAAGTAACGGGCGAAAAAATTGAATACTTTATTCGCGAAGAAAAAGTCAAAGCGCAAGCAGATCCTAATAATAAAAACACTCGCGTTCACACTATTATTAACCCTAGCTCAACTAACGGCACCAAGTAATTATGGGTAAGCTCACTGCACAACATCTCGCTAAAAGTTACCAACAACGTAAAGTGATTAGCGATGTTTCAATAGAAATTAACAGCGGTGAAGTCGTCGGTTTATTGGGCCCTAATGGCGCAGGTAAAACCACCTGCTTTTATATGATTGCCGGTATTGTTAAAGCTGACGAAGGCATTATTATTCTGGATGACGCCAATATCACCCATAAAGCCATTCATGAGCGCGCACGACTTGGGCTAGGCTACTTGCCGCAAGAAGCCTCTATCTTTAGAAAGCTAACCGTTGCCGATAATATTGCTGCTATTTTGGAGACCCGAAGCGATCTTAGCCGTGCAGAACGGACTCAAATACGTGACGAACTGTTAGAGGAATTTCATATAAGCCATATAAAAAACAGTCTTGGCATGTCTTTATCGGGCGGCGAGAGACGGCGAGTAGAAATTGCTCGCGCATTAGCCAGCGATCCGGCGTTTATGTTGCTCGATGAGCCCTTTGCTGGTGTTGACCCCATTTCAGTCAACGACATTAAAAATGTGATCACCCAACTCAAAAATCGTGGCATTGGCGTTTTAATTACCGATCATAATGTGCGTGAAACATTGGATATCTGCGAACGCGCCTATATTGTCGGCGAAGGCCATATTATTGCTGAGGGCGGCACTGAAACCATTCTAAATAACCAAAAAGTGCGTGACACCTATCTAGGCCATCAATTTCAAATATAAGCCACCTATATATTTACTTTATACTTCCTCTTTATAGTCTTATGCGCTAAGCCATAGTAGCGGCAGAACAGCGATAAAAAGGCGTATAGCAGCCCATCCTGTGATAGCTCAAAAAAAACACATCTACAAAAAAGTCAAGTTTTTTATCTTTTGGCATTAGTCTTGCTTACTCCGAATCACGAGACTACACTCTACCTATACAAGGTCATTTTCGATCCTAGTTGCTCCTCACGCTGTCCCCATATCGGATAGCACCATGTAAGTAGCATAAGATCGCAGTAAAGACGACGGCAAGAAACCCTTCTTTCAAACCCGCTCCTCTTAAATCAACCCAGACCAACCATTGAGATTATTGAACAGAAAACGTCTATGAAACAATCGCTTCAGCTAAAAATGGGTCAGCATCTGACAATGACCCCCCAGCTTCAACAAGCGATTCGTCTATTGCAACTGTCCACCCTAGATCTACAACAAGAAATTCAAGAAATTGTTGATACCAACCCCATGCTAGAAGTATCAGAAGACAATGAGGCTAGCACTGACGTCAATACTGAGAACACTGATAGCGGCCCCGACCTTCAAGCCAGTATTAATGAGATTAAACATGAAGCTGATAACGGCGTCGAAGCCGTTAGCGATGACTACATTGCCGCCAATGCTGCCGAAACAGCTATTGATAGAGACGATACCAGTAGAAATGATAACGCTGATTGGCAAGACAACATTCCAAGTGAGCTACCGGTAGAGAGCAACTGGGACGATGTTTATACCTCAGCCCCGACCAGCTCTGGTAGTCAAAGCCTTGATTTCAATGAAATGGACGATTTAGACAATCGCAACTCTTCTAGCGAATCGTTGAGTAGCCATCTGTTATGGCAGCTTAACCTCACACCCATGAGCGATACCGACCAGCTTATTGCCACCGCAATTATTGATGCATTAGCGCCTAGCGGCATGCTCAGTATATCGCCAGAAGATCTGCTGGAAACTTTTGATGAAGAGCTCGAAATAGAGCTGGATGAAATTGAAGCCGTTCGCCATCGCATTCAACAATTTGACCCCTTAGGTGTTGCCAGCATCGATTTAACCGACTGTTTAATGGTGCAGCTGGCACAGCTTCCGTCGCAAACACCTTGGCGCGAACAAGCCGCACAAATCATTAATCGACACCTTAATCTTTTAGCTTCTCGTGATTTCACGCAACTCATTCGCCGCACGCGCTTAAAAGAGCAGGAACTTGGTAAAGTTATTGAACTCATTAAAAGCCTCAACCCTCAGCCCGGTGATGCTTATCAAGACAATGCCGCACAGTATGTCGTACCCGATGTGTTTGTAGAAAAACACAAAGACCGATGGCTGGTTCAACTTAATCCCGACATTGCGCCTAAAATACGCATCAACACCGAATACGCCTCGCTAGTTAAGCGAGCCGATAGCAGTTCTGACAACACGTTTTTGAGAGATAATCTTCAAGAGGCAAAATGGTTTTTAAAAAGCTTACATAGTCGCAATGAAACATTATTAAAAGTAGCGTCTCGCATTGTAGAGCACCAACGTGAATTTTTAGAACATGGTGAAGAAGCAATGAAGCCCTTAGTGCTACATGATATAGCCACCGATGTTGAAATGCATGAATCAACCGTCTCAAGGGTAACCACCCAAAAATATATGCATACGCCAAGAGGTATTTTCGAATTAAAATATTTCTTTTCTAGCCATGTCGCCACCGCCGAAGGTGGAGAATGTTCATCAACAGCTATTCGCGCCATAATAAAAAAGTTAGTGTCTGCAGAAAACACTCGAAAGCCGCTAAGTGATAATAAAATCGCCAATTTACTGGATGATAAAGGCATAAAAGTGGCGAGAAGAACCGTCGCTAAATACCGTGAATCCATGTCTATACCGCCCTCTAATGAGCGAAAAAGAATTAGTTAAACGATATGCGAACTACAGACTTGGAATACAGTCAAAATTACGATACTCTGTATTAAGTCATTTTACATATGGTTAATTTATATTAAGTTGATTCATATGCTAATTTATAAGTTAATTTATATAGAAAAACTCAGTATTTATTAAGCTTTTAGCTATAAAGCATTAAGCCACAAAGCATTTAGTCACCCAATTAAAAAACGGTACTAAAATAAGACCAACACTCTCAATTAGGTCAATAATGTGAAAAAAATAAACGCTACTTATCCGCGTTTAAAGCCACGCCAAACACCTTCCGAATCGAGCTACTCGTTCGCAATCTTGACGAACATCCAAATTTTTAATCCTTATTTTTTACAAAGTGTGTTGTGCAAATCACTTTCAATACAATCGCCTTACTTTAATCGACTTAAACCAGCATCATTCATTGTCAATTTGTTAGCCGTCCAAAAACAGCTAGCCATTTTTTTTCAATCAGTGCGTTAATTAGGAGAAGTCTATGCGAATCAATATCAGCGGTCATCATGTTGAAGTTACTCATCCACTCCGGGAGTATGTACTCAGTAAGTTTGATCGACTCGAAAGACATTTTGATCAAATCACCAATATCGACGTGACCTTAGTGGTCGAAAAAGCAATCCAAAAAGCCGAAGCCTCAGTGCATGTATCCGGTGCAGATTTATTTGCTAATGCAAAAAATCAAGATATGTATGCCGCCATTGATGGTCTTGCCGATAAGCTCGATCGACAAATAATAAAACACAAAGAAAAATCACAAGGCAAACACCATCGTGAAAGCCTTAAGCAACAACCGTTAGATATTGTCACAACCGACGACGATATCATGGAGTATGACGACTAACCATGCTCGACTCACTACTGACTACTGAACGTATACAGCTTAATGCCAGTATCGTCAGCAAAAAAAAATCGCTGCAGACGCTCTCTTGTCTATTTGCAGAAAACGATAGTAATCTTGATCAAGATTTAGTTTTCGATGCATTTACCAGTCGGGAAAAGCTAGGTAGCACTGCACTAGAAAACGGCATTGCCATACCGCATTGCCGTTTTTCCGGTTGCACACAAGCACAATCAGCTATATTAACCCTAAACAATGGCATTGACTTTGATGCCCGCGATGGCAAGCCCGTCGACCTACTTTGGGCATTAATCGTGCCCGAAGAATCCACCGATGAACATCTCGAAATTTTAGCGCTCATGGCAAAAATATTAAGCCAAGCATCGCTCTGCCAAAAAATACGTCAAGCAAAAGACGCTAACTCATTAAAAAATATGCTCATACAGCTCGACCTAAATGAGTAATGGATTTGAAATACTTTAATCATTCGAAGCAAAAATTAAACGCCTATAAAAAGTGTAATAGAGCAAACAGACTATGAAACTCGTGATAATTAGTGGACGATCAGGGTCAGGCAAGAGCTCTGCTCTCAATATGCTTGAAGATTTAGATTTTTATTGTATCGACAATCTACCTGCCGGCCTACTACCTGCACTTGCAAAGCAAGCTATCGATATCAACCACAATGCTGACCATAACAACGTTAAAATTGCCGTGAGCATTGATGCGCGCAACATCCCCACTGAATTATCACGCTTTCCACAATTAATCGCAGAAATTCCAGATGAAGTTGATACTAACATTATCTACCTAGATGCTAACAACAGCACACTGATAAAACGTTTTTCTGAAACACGCCGTAAACACCCTCTTAGCAATGAACATATGTCATTAAAAGAAGCGATAGAAACCGAATCGCTTTTACTTGATAGCATCTCAGCAATGGCTGACTTAAGTATTGATAGCAGCACTTTATCACTGCATGAACTACGGCAACTGATTGGCGATCGAGTGGGTGGAAAAACATCATCTGATATGTCTTTATTGTTTCAATCCTTTGGCTTTAAAAGCAACATTCCCATTGATTCTGATTTAGTATTCGATGTGCGCTGCCTACCTAATCCTTATTGGAATGCTGAGCTTCGCGAATTCACCGGCCAAGATCAACCCGTCATTGATTTTTTAAAAGGCAATGATGATGTCCAAGCAATGATTGCCGACATTACCCAATATCTTGAAAACTGGCTTCCAAAATTTAGAGAGGCCAAGCGCAGCTACACCACAGTATCCATTGGCTGTACGGGCGGCAAACACCGCTCAGTGTTTATTGCCGAAGCCCTGCAAAAACATTTTAACGAACCAGACAATGTGGTTCAGGTTCGCCACCGAGAATTTAAACAGTATTAACTCGCGTGTAAGCCATGAATAAGCGCCCAGCAAAAAAGAATAGGCACGCTCTATTGACAGTAGCCGACACATAGCCGAGGCTAGAGCACTCTATTTCAACAGCGCCCTTTTATTGATCATCGACACAGCTGAAAAATCATGCCACAAGCGACCATTACCATACAAAACAAACTAGGCCTTCATGCCAGAGCTGCTAATAAATTAGTCGATATCACCACACAATTCGCCAGCGTCGTTAGCATTGAATACAACAGCAAATCCATTGATGGCAAAAGCATTATGTCGGTTATGCTACTCGCGGCCGCTAAAGGCTCAGAACTTATTATCACCACCCAAGGTAGCGATGAAATCGAAGCGATGCACGCCATTACCCAGCTCATCAATAACCTCTTCGACGAAGGCGAATAAAGCAGCACAGTCGCCCTAACATCGGTAATCTTGCCTGCATCATAGCTTGTTGATAGAAGGCCTTTCACGCATAATCTTTTTTATTAGCAACTCCTTAAAATTGGATTTTATGCATTGACAAGGCGCATGGGCTAAAAACCTTAACGCCATAATGCAAACAATTTATCACTCATAGCCAGAAGTTCAACATGCCAGCAATTGCCGATCACAACCAGGAACTCTCGCGCAGCCAAGAAGTGGCCGACCTGCTGCAAAGCGGCACATTCCAACATGCCCGCCATATGCTGAAAGTGTTAGCTGCCGAAGAAACTGCACACCTTATTGAATCGTCACCACCGCCTTCACGGCAAATATTGTGGGCATTGGTTGATGAAGAACGCCGCAGTGATGTACTACCCTTTCTTGGTGATGAGCTACAAACCCAATTTGTCCTTGCAATGGAGAACGCTGAGCTAGTTGCCTTATCAACCGAGCTAGAAACGGATGATATGGTCGACATTCTGCAACAGCTACCAGATCGCCTGACCCGTGAAGTCTTGCAAGCCATGAGCACGCAAGATCGCCAACGTGTGACTAGCGCATTAAGCTATCCAGAGAATACCGCTGGCGGCTTAATGAACACTGACACCATTACCGTGCGTGCGCGTCACTCTATTGACGTAGTACTGCGCTACTTGCGCCGTCATGATGAAATTCCTGACATGACCGATAATCTCTATGTGGTTAATCGTAGCGATGAATTTATCGGTATATTACCTTTAGCAAAAATATTGGTCTCTGACCCTAACAAAACCGTGCGCGAGATTATGCTTTCGGATGTTAAGGCGATTCCTGTCGATATGCCTGACGATGAAGTCGCTCGTCGCTTTGAACGAAAAGATTGGGTATCGGCACCGGTCGTTAATGAAGATGGAAAATTACTCGGTCGTATTACTATCGATGACATTGTTGATGTTATTCGTGAAGATGCCGACCACTCATTAATGAGCATGGCCGGTCTAGATGAAGAAGAAGATACTTTTTCGCCGGTCATTAAAACGACACCAAGAAGAGCGCTATGGTTAGGGCTCAACTTAATTACTGCGTTTATTGCTGCTGCAGTCATTAACTTATTTCAAGACTCCATTGATAAAGTGGTTGCGCTAGCCATACTCATGCCCATTGTCGCCAGCATGGGTGGTGTTGCCGGCACGCAGACATTAACGATTGTGGTACGCGGCCTCGCCATAGGTCATATCAAAACTCACAACCAACGCTGGCTTATTATTCGCGAGCTAGCCGTTGGTGTTATTAACGCGCTAATGTGGGCTGCGGTGGTCGCTATAGCTGCAGCATTATGGTTTGACGATATGATTCTTGGCGGCATTATCGCTGCAGCCATGATTATAAATTTAATTACCGCAGCACTGGCTGGCGCAATACTGCCATTAGCATTAAACAAAGCCAATATTGACCCGGCACTTGCTGGCAGCGTTGCATTAACGACAATTACAGATGTCGTTGGCTTTATGTCATTCTTAGGTTTAGCGACAATCTTCTACGCTTAATTAGCGTTAACATCACACTTAAAACAGTAACCGTTATGGCTAGAAAAAAAATAGATAAAGACAAAGTCGAAGAAGTTGTCAGTAAAAGTCAGCTCAAGCGTGAAATGCATGGCCTGCAAGAGCTAGGTAAAAAACTGCTCGAATTAAAAAAGCAGGATCTCGAAAATCTAGGTATTTCTGACGAACTGCATGCAGCATTAATTGAAACCAAACGCATTAAACATCGCGAAGGTTTACGTCGACAAATGCAGTTTATTGGCAAGCTCATGCGCAAAGAAGGTCAAGAAATTATTGATGTCATCGAAGCGCATTTTGAAAAGCAACGCACACTTCATAATATTTCTAATCAACAGCATCATTTAGTTGAGCAATGGCGCGACCGTATTATTGCAGAAGGCCATCCTGCCATTGAATTGTTTATTGAGAAGTACGCTGAAGGCGACAGACAATGGTTGCGCCAAATCATCCGTCAAATAGCGCATGAAACAACAAAAAACAAACCGCCTATTTCAGCACGTAAACTATTTATTCATCTACGCGACACTATTGCCAATCAAGAACACTAACCACTGAGCTAAAAAAATTTTGCTGCCAAAGTAGCGAAGACACGTTAGAATAAAAAAAAGCGCTTGTTAATAATAAAAAAACCGCTTAAAACGAAAAGAAATACCACTCATTAAAGAGTCTATTTTCTATGAATATCAGACACTTAAAAAACATTCTCATCGGCATTTTGTGTCTAGCTATTGCTATGGTGATTTTTTTTACACCATCACCACCTGCTCCTGAAGCGCCTTCAACTGGCATTCAAAGCCCATCACCTATCACTGATTTAAAAGAAGCTGAATCAGGAGTTGCCTCTGCAATAGATATTGAGCCTAAAGAACAACTATTCATTCAACAACCGTCTTTAAAACAAACCGAAGACGAACGAATGGCCGAGCTAATCAAGCAACGTTTAACGCCCGAAATGCGAGCAGAGATAAACGCTCGCCTTAATCCGCCCAATCAAAGCTATACTGAAATAAAAACTGAACAAGGTGGCTATATTAATTTAGGTAATCGCGCAGCCTCTGTTGCCATAGCGTTTATTGATGAAGACGGTAATACCGTTGTTACCGATATCACTCAACCGTTAGATGATAATTAAAAATAATTGCAGTAGACCAATAAAATAAAACGAATAGCATTTATTATATGGATTTTTATATGCTCACTTTAAGATACTTATTTTCTCAACATTTCTTTTACAGTGCTCTATGCTGTATTAGCATTTCTCTATCGTCGCCTATTTATGCCACGTCTATATCACTTAACATGCTCAACAATGCCAATGAAGGTTTAAACGATAATACGGCTGTTGCGCCCATCGGTGGAAACATAGGTGTAACTTTAGGACAGCAAAGACAAAATGTTATTCACTTTGCTGCACGGCTATTAGAGCAAGTGATTGACAGCAGCGTACCTATTACTATTGATGCAGAGTTTGATACGCTAACTTGCAGCTCTACTGCCGCAACATTAGGCCTCAGCAACCCGTCCACTTATCACTATGGCAATGCCTCATCAAGCTATCCTGTTGCCAATACTTATTATGTTCAGGCATTAGCAAACAGCATTACCGGCAATGATTTAAGTGCGGCCAGTGATATGACACTTACCTTTAATGGTGATATCGACAACAACAATGACTGCTTAGATAATCGTAATTGGTATTACGGACTCGATGGCGGTGGAAGTGCACAAGACATTGATTTCTTATCAACGGTATTACATGAAACGCTACATGGTTTAGGATTTTTAACACTGGTAAACGTTAATACCGGGAGCCGTTTTAATAACCGCGACGATATTTTTATACGCATGCTCGAAGATCATAGTGAAGGAAAAACATGGCAACAAATGTCGAATGCCGAACGCGTCGATTCAGCAAGCGATGATCCAGACTTACATTGGATTGGCGGTAATGTACAAGCAGACATCGGTGTATTAACCGCGGGCACCAACCAAGGTCATGTTCGCATGCATGCACCGAACCCAATTAACAGCGGCAGCTCAGTATCCCATTTCAGCAATAGCGTATCGCCCTTTGAACTCATGCAGCCTTATTTAAATCAACCCGCTCATAGTATTGGGCTCGCAAAAGCACTACTGCAAGATATCGGCTGGACAACCTCGATTGGCGACAAACCCATTATTGCTGATATCGGTCACGTAGAAATTATTAACTCTAGCCCGACTACCATTGATTTCGCATTACTCGATAACGATACTGATATTATCGCTGTTAATATAACGGCCAGCTCTTCCAATACCAACATCATTGAAAATAGTGGTATCACATTTATAGGCAATCAACGTTTAAGGCAAATCAATATCACGCCTATCTCCGGTGCGTCTGGCACAGTTAATATCACGCTCACCGCGTCTGACGGCAGCAATAGCAACAACCAAACATTTCAAATTAACGTTGTTTCTAATTTAACCCCCAGCATCGCTATTAATCATCCATCTACTGGCGATACGATACTAACAGATTCACAAAGCTTGTCCGCTAGCGCCAATGATGCCGAAGACGGCGACATTAGTAGTAACATTATCTGGAGCTCATCCATTGATGGCGTATTAGCTAGCGGCGCTACTATTGCAGCCTCGCTCAGCGATGGTAATCATATTATTACCGCTTCAATTACTGACAGCAGTAGTAATA
>DMZE01000035.1 GCA_003492055.1 Cellvibrionales bacterium | reverse complement strand
AGATTTAAGTGTTGATCCAGAAGATGGCTCACAAAGCTATGATGCCTACGAGCGTTTATTATTGGATGTTGTTAATGGTGACCAAACACTCTTTATGCGTAGCGATGAAGTTGAAGCTGCATGGCGCTGGACAGATAGTATTATTAGTAGCTGGACCGATGTCGATTTGAAAGTTAAACCTTATGCATCTGGCACCATGGGCCCGACTAAGTCACTTGCGCTTCCTGAGCGTGATGACAGAAGCTGGCACGAATCATGAGTAGCATTCAAACGATAGAGCAAATCATTAATAAGCATGAGCAGCTTCATTTTGATAATCGCGCAGAGCTAGAGTCAGCATTAACAGCTTCTATTGTTAAACAACTGACCCAAGCTATTAATGATGATGGCAAAGCAAGTATTGCTGTTTCTGGCGGCTCAACGCCTAAGGCTTTATTTTCAGCGTTAAGCCAAGTTGATATCGTCTGGTCAAAGGTCGATATCACTCTGGTCGATGAACGCTGGGTAGAACCCGACAGTGATCAAAGTAATGAGCGCATGCTTCGCGAATGTTTTCTAATTAACCATGCGGCAGCGGCCAATTTTATTGGTATGAAATCAGCGCATGATGATGTCGCTTCAGGTGTCATTGATTACAACAACAAACTTGCAACTGAGATTAAACAACCTTTTGATGTTGTTATCTTAGGTATGGGTGGCGATGGTCATACAGCTTCTTGGTTTCCTGATGCGCCAGAGATCGATTGTGCATTAGATGCGACAGGTGGCAGTTTAACTCTGAGCACCTTACAACCGTCGCAGCCAATGCCTCGCATTACTTTAAGCTATCCCTGCGTTGCAGCAGCAAAACATCTTTACCTTCATATTACTGGCGATGATAAGCGTCAAGTATTAGAGAGCGGGCTTAATACAAATGATGCCCTACCTATTCATCGAACCCTTTCTCAATTAGAGCAAGCGGTTAATATTTACTGGGCTAGCTAAAAGCTAGCTTAGTATTTATTAGTTTATCTTTTTAGCAAGATAAACTATCCATAATTTATATTTACAGCCCATCATATTTAATAGGCCACAGCATGAACCCCACAGTAGAAAAAATTACCCAACGCATTATTGATCGCTCTGTAAAAACACGAGCCGACTATTTAGCTCGCTGCGAAGAAATGCGCGATAACGGCCCGCAACGTGGTGCGCTAGGCTGTAGTAATTTAGCTCATGGCTTTGCCGCCTGTAGCAGTGACGACAAAGACACCATGCGTCTAGAAAACGCCGCTAACATTGGCATTGTTAGCGCCTATAACGATATGTTATCAGCACATCAACCGTTTGCTGAGTATCCAGAAGTTATTAAAAAATCCGCACATAAAATGGGTTGTACTGCACAATTTGCTGGTGGTGTTCCGGCCATGTGTGATGGCGTAACTCAGGGTACCGCAGGCATGGAGCTAAGCTTATTTAGCCGTGATGTTATTGCTACAGCGACCGCAGTCTCTCTTAGCCACAATATGTTTGATGCCGTTGTCTGTCTTGGCGTTTGCGATAAAATTGTTCCTGGCTTATTAATTGGCGCACTTAGCTTTGGTCACCTGCCTATGGTTATGGTGCCTGCAGGACCAATGGGTTCTGGCTTATCTAACGGTGAAAAAGCAAAAGTACGTCAACAATATGCTAAAGGCGAAGTGGGCGATGATGAATTATTGGAGGCTGAATCTGCGGCCTATCATAGCGCCGGCACTTGTACGTTTTACGGCACTGCCAACAGTAACCAAATGCTTATGGAAGTGATGGGGCTTCATGTGCCCGGCTCTGCCTTTGTTCATCCAAGTGAAGACCTTCGTACCGGTTTAGTTGAAGCCGCTACCGAGCAAGCTTGCAAAATTTCTGACTTAGGAAAAAACTATACACCTTTATGTGAAGTGGTTAATGAAAAAACTATTGTTAATGCACTAGTAGGCTTAATGGCTACTGGCGGCTCAACTAACCATACCATTCACTGGGTGGCCATTGCCCGCGCTGCAGGCATTATTATTGACTGGGAAGACTTCTCTGATCTTTCAGCTGTAACCCCCCTACTCACTCGTGTGTACCCTAACGGGACAGCCGATGTGAATCATTTTCATGCCGCTGGTGGCAGTGAATTTGTTATTCGTGAATTACTTGATGCAGGCTTTTTACATAACGATGTAATGACCGTTTGGGGCAAAGGCCTTAAGCACTTTACACAACGCCCTCATTGGGAGAATAACAAAGTCCAATGGTCAGATATTAATGAAGTCAGTGGCGATCCTACAGTCGTGGCTACAGCATCAAAGCCTTTTCAGGCTGATGGCGGCATACGTTTATTAAAAGGCAACTTAGGCCGAAGCGTTATAAAAGTTTCAGCTGTTGCTGAAGAGCATCGCGTTATAGAAGCACCGGCGATGATCTTTGATAGCCAGCAAGAATTACAAACGGCTTTTGAACAAGGCTTAATGGAAAAAGATGTTGTAGCTGTTGTGCGCTTTCAAGGCCCGCAAGCTAACGGTATGCCTGAGCTTCATAAGATGACACCTTTCCTTGGCATCTTACAAGATAAAGGCCTTAAGGTTGCGCTAATTACTGACGGACGTATGTCTGGCGCATCAGGTAAAGTACCTTCGGCCATTCATATAACACCAGAAGCAGCCTGCGGCGGGCCGTTAGCAAAATTAAGAGACGGTGATATTGTTCGTCTTAATGCGCATACTGGCGAGGTTGCAGCCTTAGTTGATGAAGCCGAATGGCAGAGTCGCGAGTTAGTCGCTTACAACCCTACTGGATCTCAGTTTGGTACAGGGCGTGAGTTATTTGGCTTTATGCGCGGTCAAGTGAATGGTGCAGAACAAGGTGCAACGGTTTTTCAACACTGGGAAACCGTTTAGTTCCTCGCATTTTATAGGATTAGTATAATGACAAACGAAAATGTCTTCCCTCGATTAGTTGCCGATCTTGGTGGCACTAATATCCGTTTTGCGATTTGCGACGGTGTTGATAACACGGACAATAGTAAAGTCGCGTTGCGTGAAATTGAGCAGTTTAGCTTACGTGATTATGAAGATCTTAAGCACTTAATTACTCATTACTTAGCGAATAAAAACCTCAACGATGACACTCAAAAAATAAAGTCTTGCTGCTTTGCCGTTGCCGGCGCGATCTTTGATAATAAAGTAAAGATGACTAACTACGATTGGGAAATATCGACTGATTTATTAAAAGATATTTTAAATATCCAGCATGCTTGGTTAATAAATGATTTTGCGGCGATTGCTCATTCTGTGCCCTATCTCGATGATTCGCAATTAATTTCTATTGGTGAGGGCAAAGCTAATCCTGGTGCACCGATTTCTTTATTTGGTCCAGGCACTGGTCTTGGTGCAGCATTATTAATTCCGTTATCAAGTAATACTGAAAAGCCAAGTAATACTGAAAAGCCAAGCTATAAAGTAGTCGCGACCGAAGGTGGACACGCAGCTATAAGTGCACGCAGCTCTCTTGAGCTTTCCATTTTTGATTATTGGCGCGCTAAGGGAAGCCGTATTAACCGCGAGTTCTTTGTTTGTGGTGCTGGCATTGAGCGTTTGTATGAGGCGATTGTTGCTATTAATAATAATGGCGCGCCACTCGACGATGCAAAATCTTTAACGGCTCCACAAATTCAGCAACGTGGCTGTGGAGATGGTACAACGACTAAAGATAATTATTGCCGACAAGCGATGCACGCCTTTTGTACTTTGTTAGGCAGTGCTGCGGGGGATCAAGCACTTTGTACAGGTGCTCAGGGTGGTTTGATTTTGGCGGGTGGAATTTTGCCGAAGTTTGTTGAGTTTTTATCGGCCAGTAATTTTCGTCATCGCTTTGAAAGTAAGGGTGTTATGTCAGATTATAATAAGGCTATATCAACGCACTTAATTATTGAGCCACAGCCTGGTTTAATTGGTGCAGCAGCTTATAGCCCAGAGTAATTAATCGTTTATATTTTTAATATTTGAATACAAAAAAGACGGCCTTAGCCGTCTTTTTTGTGCGTTTTATTATATGAGGAATGACGTTTAAATCATTACTCATAAAATTTTTACTCGAATCATGCTTTAGGCACTGAACCTTTTAAGCCATAAAATATGATGTAAACATAACAGGCAATAGCCAATAAAAACGCTGGCTGCACACCGTAAGTATCAGCCAATACACCTTGTAATAAAGGCACAATAGCGCCACCGACAATCGCTAGACATAAAATGCCAGAGCCTTGACTAGTATGCTGACCTAATCCTTTAATGGCTAAACTAAAGATAGTTGGGAACATAATTGAATTAAATA
>DMZE01000060.1:8748-9527 GCA_003492055.1 Cellvibrionales bacterium | reverse complement strand
TTCTAGGTTCTAGGTTCTAGGTTTTCGGTTCTAGGTTCTAGCTTATGGCGTATCAGCGGGTAGGTATTAATATTCAGTGTCGTTATTAGACGCGTTTTCTTTAAGTGCTATTGAGATTAAAAAATCGTGAGTAATCATTCTTCTGCTTCATCTTCTGTTTCAGTTAATGCCGTTAAAATAGGTTGGGTATTACGCGACATGATGCAATCGACAGGTGTTTGGACCTTTGATGCAAATCATCTTTCACGATTAGTTGGGCAGGCAGTTAAGGTTGGTTTTTCCAGTCTTGAAATTGGCGGTGGTCAAAGTTACCAAATTGCCTTAGAGAGCGGAGCCAACCCTTATCAAATTCTTCGCAATGCAAAAGCAGCTGTTGATAACACAGGTGCTTGTTTGCCATTGCAGGTACTATTACGTGGCGCTAATCAGCTTGGTTTTCAGCATTATGATGTCGATATACAAAAAAAGAATATTGATTTATTAATTGATGCAGCGGGTGATGCTGATAAAAGTAAGACGCTGATTATTCGTAATTTTGATGCGCTGAATGATGCCGAGAATTTACGGGTATCGATTACCTATATGGTAGAGCGAAATTTAAGAGCGATTAAATTGAATGCCGACGCACTGTCTCAGCAGTTGCCTGCGGTTGAAAAACAAGTGCACATACAAGCTGCGTTATCCTATGTTCAGCCAGCCAGTGATCATCCTGAGGCCTGCTACAGTAAGCAATATTATGTGAGCTACGCCGAAAAATTAATTGCGATAGCCAAACAAGC
>DMZE01000060.1:0-8726 GCA_003492055.1 Cellvibrionales bacterium | reverse complement strand
GCGGCTAGTTTGGTGCCGGCATTAAAGGCGTTGGGTTTGCCAGTGTATCTTCATTGCCACAGTACGGATGAAGCGAAATCATTGGGTGCGCAAACTATTGCCATTCAACATGGTATTGATGGTGTTGAAGTGGCGGTAGATCCTTTAGCGGGTGGCGCTTCTCATAATGATATTGAAAATATCTGCTATTTAGATGGCGTTATTGAGACTAACTCAGCCGCTATTGTTGAACTTAAAAAAACCTTGGCCAAGATTTTTGGTGAGCGTGCGCGCTTGCGTAAAGATACCGCTATTGCATTGGCGACACTCAAAAAATTAGTTAGCTTGGGTATACCCGGTGGCGCAATTCCTTTTATCGTTAAAGATTTGCAAACTAATGTGTGTGGCATGTTTGGCGTAGAGTTGGATGAAGCCTTAGTTTTATTTGAAGAAGAGTTATTAAGTATTCAGTTGCGTTTGGGTTTTGTTCCGTTAGTAACGCCCACCGCCGATATTATTGCCAAGCAAACCATTAAGAGCTTAGGGAATCGTCAGCGGTCGCCGGCTTATCAATTAGTTGATCCCCGGTTTTGTCGCTTAGTGCTGGGACATTATGGACAAGTGATTAATCATGCAACGGGTAAGGTGGTTGAAGTTGATGCTAGTCTCGTTAGCGAAATTAATAACTATTGTGCAGCGGTTGAAATAGACAGTGATGGTTTACGCAGTAAAGCCGGTCGTGTGTACCCTAATCCTGAAGTGCTTTCTGAGCATCCTGCATCGCTAAGAATTGATCATGATGAAGACGGTGTGGCGGAATATATTGCCGATTTATTTACTCGTTATCCGCATTCTTGTGAAAACTTTGGCACACGTGATGAATGCATCATGATGCATATTATGCGCCCGGCTGGTAAGACGGATCGCCTGTTAACGCAGAATATTTTACGTCCTACCGAAGCGCGTTTACGACTTATTTTGGATCAAACCCTTCATTTGTTACCGGGCAAAGATATTCCGGAATCACGTGAGCAGTTAGCCGATGAGACGACGGATAATTTATTGTTAGATGCCTTGGGTGACTATGATGGCATTGTGTCGAGTATTCAAAGCTTAGTATTAAAGGGTGATCAAGAAACCATTCGCGTGCGACTTGATGAACGCATGCAAGAAGTGATTGATCCTATTTGCGCAGTGAATGCTGAAGCTAAAAATAATCGTTATTATATTGAGCGTCGTTTTGTTGCGTTATTTGCCGCAGCGGTGTTTTGGGATTTGCAGCGTGTGTGTCGACGTACTGGAGCAGATTCGAGAGATAATACGGATGAAATGACGGCGAGAAAGTTAGATAGGATTATTTCGTCAACATTGAGAAAGCGTCAACGTGAGGGACGAGGACCAGCGCAGCGCTATTTATCATAGCCGCTGCACTGGGTTCGAATTTTCACTTAAGCAGCAGAATCTAACTCAACAATGACTTTTGCATTGTCTAGCATGCGGTTAGAGAAGCCCCATTCGTTATCGTACCAGCCTAATACTTTCACGCAGTTACCAATCACTTTAGTTTGCGAGCTATCAAAAATACATGATGCTGGGTTGTGATTGAAATCTGAAGACACTAACGGTAAATTATTGACGTCAAGAATATCGCTTAACTCACCTTCAGCCGCTGCCGTTAAAATGGCATTCACTTCTTCTACTGAAGTCGCTTTTGTTGATTGAAAAGTAAAGTCAACTAATGAAGTATTGATAACCGGTACTCGAACAGCTAAGCCGTCTAGCTTACCTTGCAATGAAGGAATAACTTGACCAATAGCGCTAGCGGCACCGGTTTTCGTTGGAATCATTGAGTGAGTCGCTGAACGTGCGCGGCGTAAATCCGTGTGGTAAACATCCGTCAATACTTGGTCGTTAGTGTAAGAGTGAATCGTATTCGCTAAACCCGACTCAATACCGACGGTATTGTTTAATGCAAACGCTAAAGGCGCAAGACAGTTAGTTGTGCACGAAGCGTTAGAGATGATTTTATCATCAGCAGTAAGGATTGAATGGTTAACACCATAAACCACCATTGCATCTAGGTCAGTGCCTGGTGCAGAAATTAGAACACGCTTTGCGCCGGCTTCAAGATGTTTGCCTGCAGAATCACGTGAAGTAAATAAGCCAGTGCATTCCATGACTAAATCAACATTCATTTCAGCCCAAGGAAGTGCTTTAGGATCACGCTCGGCGATAACGCGAATAGCGTCGCCATTAACCACAATATCTTGACCGCTAACTTCAACACTACCAGCGAATTGGCCGTGAGCAGTATCGTATTTTAATAAATGTGCGTTGATATCGACTGAGCCAAGATCATTAATGGCAACAATTGTGTAAGGCAGTGAATGGCCTTGTGCTTTTCTTTCGTAGTAGGCTCTAAGGACGTTTCTGCCGATTCGGCCGAAACCGTTAATAGCGATGCGGTACATGGGATCTCCTGCTGAGATATTAGCGTTATTTTTTTGGAGTGGCTCGCTGAGTGCGAACCATCAAATCTGGGCGATCAGGGTAATAAAATTACATGTAATGTGCAATATCTGGGGGTTAAAAACAGCTTAATGTAATTTTATTACATAAGAGCGTATGTTTTTTATACGAAAAGAAAAGCTTCATGCCTTGAATTGGTGCTTAAAGTCCTGGTTTTTTGGTTTCGGCAACAGACGCCTTAACACGGAGAAGGTGGTCGGCGAATGCACCCCCCATTTTGAGTGCTACACCTGATACCAGTATATCAATAAGAGAAAGTTGAGCTATCCGAGAGGTCATGGGCGTGTACATATCGGTGTCTTCGTCGTTGCCTACCGGTAATACGGTATCGCAATGTTTGGCGAGCGGTGAGTCAAGGCTAGTGATACCAATAATGTTAGCTTCGGTGGCTGAAACAATGTTGGCCGCCTCGATAACGGAGTGTGTACGACCTGTGTAGGAGATAAACACGGCGACATCGTGTTGGGTTAAGCCGGTAGCGACAATGCGCTGGTTGAGTACATCGACATGGGCAATGGCGGGTTTCTTAAAGCGTAGAAATTTGTGCTGAGCATCTAATGCAACCGAGCCTGATGCGCCATGGCCAAAAAAGTAGATGGCTTTAGCATTGGTCAGTATTGATATCGCTGAGGCTAAAGTGGCGGTATCACAGGCTTCTTGAGCCATGGTTAAGCTGGCATGAGTCGAGTCAAAGACTTTGCTTATAATTTCGCTAACGCTGTCATTAAAGTCGATGTTTCTAGCGACTTTTCCTTGCGTGCTAGATAGCTCACCCGATAATTTAACTTTGAAATCAGGGTAGCCTTTGCAGCCTAAGGAGCGACATAGACGGTTAACGCTAGGTTCGCTGACACTGGCACGTCTTGCTAGCTCTGCAATAGGTAAGCTCAAAGCCGCTTGAGGATCAGCAAGAATAGTATCAGCCACTTGCTGGGCTGTTTTGCTGAGAGTATCGCGGTTATTTAATTGCTGTAGCAAACCCATACGAAAATACGCCGGTGTTGAATTGATGCAGGCATCCTAGCTCAGGCATGGAAATTTGTCGAGAATCGTCACGTTTAACGCTTCGGAGGGTTGTTAGATGAGATGATGCTTTTTTATGTATTTTTTTAGGATTGGCGTTATCTTTTTAATGATCTAGCTGAGATAATGACTAAAAACACTTGTTAGATTTCTTTTGATATCTGTTTATACATACTTACCACCGCTCATGCCTGCTAATACACTTGATTTTTTAGGAATGCGAATCATTGAATAAGCGTCATTACACATTAATCGTTATAGCTCTTTTGCTAGCAGCGGTCATGGCTGTGGCACTCGTCATGTATTTTATGCCGAGTAGTAAAATAATAGACACAGGCTTGTCGATAGTTCCGCAGGCTGAGAATGTTGACGCTAATATTCAAGCGTCATCAAATGTTGCAGCGACAAAATCAATCATTGAGCAGGCACACTTTGTTGGAAGTGAAACGTGTACGAGTTGTCACCAAGCACAGCATCAAGGATGGCAGCAATCCCACCATAGTCAGGCGTTTGCGCCGGCAAATGCTGATTCGGTGGTAGGTGATTTTTCGACGGTATCGGTAAACTATAGTGATGGTGTTGCAGTTTTTGAGCAGCAACTAATAGATTCTAAAACGCAGTATCAAATTCGACTAACACCACTCTCTTCAGATTCCTCAGATTCAATAGAGCAAATTTATCCGGTGGTCTATACGCTAGGGATTTATCCTTTACAGCAATATATTTTGGAAACCCATCCGGGTAATTATCAAGTATTTGCAGTAGCTTGGGATGCTAGAAAGGCAGAGCAGGGCGGCCAGCGGTGGATGGATTTAACAACCTCTGATGCGACAGATGATACCTTGCATTGGCGTCAATATTTTCAAAATTGGAATAGCCAATGTGCTTCTTGCCATACAACGAATTTTGAAACTAATGCTGCTTTTGCAACTAACACTGTTTTTAAAAATAAAACTCCGGCGAATATTACTGCTGATGCAAATAGTAATAAAAGCCCGACGTTCACTTCAACTTGGTCAGAGCCAGCAGTGAGTTGCGAATCTTGCCATGGCCCTGCTAGCGGGCACATTCAATGGGCCGACAATAAAGAAAACAATGAACATGTTAGTAAAGGTTTAGTACGACAGTTAGCGACAGAAGATTATTGGCAGTTTGTTGCCAATGAGCCGATTGCGCAACGCTTAACATCGAATAATGATGCGACGGCAATGCCTGTTATTGATGGCTGTGCGAACTGCCATAGTTTACGCCAGCCTATAAGCACAATATCTCATGAGAGTACGCAAACGGATTGGTTAAATAATTTTGAGCCAACACGTGTGCGCGAACCTTTATATTTTGCCGATGGTCAAATACGTGAAGAAGATTTTGTTTATGGTTCATTCACGCAAAGTAAAATGGCTCATGCCGGTGTTACTTGTTTGAATTGTCATGATGCGCATAGCGGGCAGGTAAAAGGTTACGATGCGCAGCAGCTAGCGCTGCCCTCTAATGATGGCGTTTGCGCACAATGTCATCGTGCCGATGTGTTTGCGGTAGAGACGCATCATCACCATCCTGTAGAGAGTGAATCGGCGCGCTGTGTGAGTTGCCATATGCCTGAGCGCACATATATGGGCGTAGATGAAAGGCGTGATCATAGCTTCCAAATACCTTCTCCTGCTTTGAGTCAATTATTGGATACACCTAATGTGTGTACCGAGTGCCATAGCAATAATAGTGATGCTTGGGCAGCAGAAAAAGTTGAAGCATGGCATGCAGCTTCGCCGATTATCGATAATGGTGAGATGGATTTTGCCGATTGGTTATTAGAATTTTCTCGCTTAAATAATCGACTGGTTCAGGCGAGAACTGATAATGAAGATACAACTCAATTAATATCGGCGTTAACGACGCTAGAGAATAAACGTTACACCTTATTAGCATCTACTAAAACCCCAGCAATGAAAAAATCCATGCTGTTAGATACGATGCCTATTAATAGTCAGCAAGCATTCGATACTTTGGTGTTACGATTATCTGACGATGATGTTGTTGTCCGTTTGGCCGCCATTAGTATTATCCGTAACTTCGATATTAGTCATCGTCAGCAATTATTAATGCCACTCTTAAAAGATCCGATAAAATCGGTTCGCTTTGCGGCAACGCTCGCGCTAGCTGATTTACTGGCTACTCCTCAGTTTATTTCTCAACAAAATAATCGAAAAAATAAACGCTTATTAAAAGAGAATGTCAGGCAGTTTATTGAGGCCTATGAGTATCATGGTGATTTACTGGGTTCGCAGATGACGCTAGCTGATATCAATCGGCAAATGAAGGATTGGGATGCAGTGGTTATTGCCTATCAACGCGCATTACAGTTAGTGCCAACTTATGTGCCGGCATTAGTTAATTTGGCCGATGTTTATCGCTTACAGCAAGCCGATAATAAAGCAGAGCCATTGTTACTTAAAGCTATTGCAGTGACTGCTGAAAATGCACGACAGGCGATTAATGATCCGGGTGATATTTATGCCTTCGCTTTACAGCAGCAGGCATCGGTTGAATACGCACTGGGTTTGCTTTATGCGCGGGCTAAGAATTATTCAAAAGCGATAGTACCATTAGATAATGCCGTACAGTTGTCGCCGGCGAATACCGATTATTTTTATGCTTCTTTGTTGATGCTTGATGCATTGGGTGAGCGTAATAAAGCTTTAGAGCTATTAAGACGTTCACCTTTAACACAGAATAATGAGCAGCTAACCGCGCTCTTACGGCAGTGGCAGCCCTAAATTCTCGTTCTAGCGCTGTTAGAAAATCTCTGTGTTACAATGCATGAATGATTAACTTGGCACACTGCTAATGTGCATCAGGTAATTTATATTCAATTTTTCGTTGACGATTATTTCAGAAAAGATTCCCATCATGACAGATCAACATTCTCACAATTCTGGCTCCAATTCTTCTGACGCAATAGCTACAAGTGCTTATAGTGGCAGTGCTGAAGATATTGTTAAACGACATATTTATGAGCCCAGCTTACCTAGCTATACCGAAGCTGAATTTAATAGTGCTGCTGAGCGAATTACTGCATTATTAGAAAAAGAGAATGCCGCCATTGTCGCGCATTATTATACTGACCCTGCAATTCAAAAATTAGCTGAAATGACCGGTGGTATTGTTTCTGATTCATTAGAAATGGCACGGTTTGGCGCAGCGCATAAAGCGCAAACACTGATTGTTGCCGGTGTTAAGTTTATGGGTGAAACGGCTAAAATTTTAAGCCCTGAAAAACGGGTGTTTATGCCTACCTTAGAAGCGACTTGTTCATTAGATTTAGGTTGCCCGATTGAAGAGTTCTCAGCTTTTTGTGATCAGCATCCTGACCGCACAGTGGTTGTATATGCCAATACATCGGCAGCCGTTAAAGCGCGCGCCGATTGGGTGGTAACTTCAAGCATTGCAGTAGACGTTGTTGATTATCTTGATGGGCTAGGTGAAAAAATTATTTGGGCGCCCGATAAACATTTAGGTGCCTATGTGCAAAAGCAAACCGGTGCTGATATGTTGCTATGGGATAGCACCTGTATTGTGCATGATGAGTTTAAAGCCAAAGGCATTCTAGATTTAAAAGCGGTTTATCCTAACGCTGCAGTACTTGCGCATCCAGAATCACCGGCTTCCGTATTGGCATTGGCCGATAGGGTGGGTTCAACTACGCAAATTATTCAAGCGGCTTCTGAATTGCCTCATGAGCAATTTATTGTAGCTACGGATCAAGGTATTTTTTATAAGCTCACACAGTTAGTACCGAATAAGCAATTTTTGATTGCGCCTACAGGTGGTGCGGGGGCGACCTGTAAAAGCTGTGCCAATTGCCCCTGGATGGCCATGAATGATTTAGATAATTTAGCCAATAGTCTTGAGTTGAAAACCAATGAGGTTTTTGTTGAAGAGGCGCTTGCCGCGAGAGCCTTGCTGCCATTGCAGCGTATGTTGGATTTTGTAAAAGCAGGTGCTTAATAACGAGCGGGTTTTTACAAGTTCTCAGTGAGTTGCTGCAAAGAATTAACATCCCTAATACGTTCTTTTATTCGCGCAGCTATTTGATAATTATTTTTACTAAAGTGCAGTGCGGTTGTTAAGTGTTGTCGAGCTTGAGAGAAATTGCCGCGCAGTAAAAAGAATTCTGCTCTCGCTTGATGCAATTGCAATATATCACCAGCCAGTCCGTGCGTTTCTGACATTAAATACCAAACATCCGCTTGAGCAGGCCGCGTTTTAGTGAGCGACTGCAATACTTTTTGCGCGTCTTTATAGTCTGTATTGCTTAACATTGTTTGGGCTAATGCCATACTAATGGCATAGTTGTTTGGCATGGTGGCATTTAATTCATGCAGCCTTTTTTCAGCGCGCTTACTGTCGCCCGCCTCAATATCGATATCAATATCCAATAATATGTAGGCAAGTTTATTCGGAGCTTGTTTAAGTAATGGTGCCAATGTCTTACGGGCTTTACGCCATTGTCGATTTTCTAAATAGGAAAGCGCTAAACCATAATGAGCCGCACTGCGTGCTAATTCGGCAGGTACATTGCTGTTGGTTGGGCTGCTGGGTTCTGGTGTAGAGAGTTTTTCTAAGGCTAGCCTAAAGCGTTTAATATGCTCTTTCGCCGATTCCTCTGTTGATTCTTTTCCGGGCACTTTTCCCAATGCCGTGATACGCGCCTTTATTAATAAATAATCCAAGCTGGGCACATTGGTTGTTGAAGGCAGTTGTCTGGCGCGATTGCTTGCGTCCGCGATACGTGATTCGGTAACCGGGTGAGTTAATAAAAACTCAGGCATTCTATTGCCGTAAAGTCTTGAGGCGTTGAGCATTTGTTTAAACATGAGTGCGGCAGATTCTGCCGGATAACCAGCATCAACCAATGTTTTCATCCCCAGCCTGTCGGCTTCTTTTTCATGCAGGCGGCTGTAGCGTAGCTGTGAATCGAGAGCTGCTGCTTGCGAGGCCATAATAGCGGCCGATGCGGCATCACCTTCACTGGCTGCGGCTAAGACAATACCGGCGAGTAAGCCGGCAAGGGTAGTGAAATTAGTTCGCTGTGAGGCTTCAACGCTACGAGCGAAATGACGCTGAGATAAATGCGCTAGCTCATGCGAGAGTACAGAGGCTAGCTGCGCTTCAGATTCAGCGTAAAGCAGTAAGCC
>DMZE01000033.1 GCA_003492055.1 Cellvibrionales bacterium | reverse complement strand
TGTCGGAATGTCGGAATGTCGGAAAACAACTGATGAACTTATGCGAAAAAAATTTCCATTTTACTTATAAAAATAAAAAAATTGTTAGCTATCATCTAATTAAATCGCTCACTTTTAGTCTCTTAAAACAAACAAGACAAAAGCCAGTTTATTTATGACGCTTGTTCTATCATTTCGTTCAAGAAAATTCACAATAAATATACGATAAAAAAAATGCTCAATAAAAACACTGAGAAACACAAAATCGATCTAAAAATATATTTTTTAGATCGATTTTGTTTTTTTAAATCAATTAGAATACAAAGCGACGCAGGAATAAAAAACAACGCAGGAATCAAAAAACAGAGAATAAAATTCGAATAAGGTCGAAGCTAAAAATTACTTACCTAAGGTTAACTCACGTAAACGCTGAATAGCTTCTTCACGCTGAGCCAATTCTTTATTGAGCTGAACATTTTCAGCCATCACTTGATCTTTACTGGCATCAGCAGCAATCATTAGCTCAGCACTAAACCAAAGCAAACGTGCTTCGTTAGAGGCCTCACCCGTCAACGCTTGCTGGGCACGTTGATCCAATACATAAATAGCCGTTTGAGCAGCCTCTCGACTATAGGCAGGATTTTCTCTATCAAGACGTAATGCAATAATACCCCAAAGCGCATAAGCATCGGATAACAAACTGCTGTGCTCAGCCAATGCCGATTCATAGGCTTCAAAAGCACTTTGATATTGCTTAGCCGTATGCCACTCATTAGCTAAAGCCAATTTGCGTAAAACAGATTCTGTCGCTAAATCGATATCAGGCTCGCAAGCCATAGGTGAAGGAGTAGCCGCTGCAGGAGAGGTGGTATTTTGAGCCCGATTATCGATAGGACTCGCAGAATACTCAAGAGGCATTGAGGCGCAGGCCGATAGCAAGGCAATTAAGCCAACCGATACTGCAATCTGTAAGTGCTTAGCGCTCAATGTTATTCAAAACCTATTTTCTTCATTAGGTATAAACGAGGGAAATCCAAAACAGCTCGGCTTCTAAACAAGATCTTAGCATTCATTTAGAAAACGCTTACTGCATTTCCGCTTCTTCGTCGAACCATGCCATATCGCGCCAGTATCCCTATCGCGAAAAACAATACAGGGCAATTACCTGCCCCTTCATCCTTGATTAATCCTATAGTAAACGATATCCATAGGAATCTAAACGCTTTTCCCAATACATCTACGAACTTATCCTTAAGTCGCTCAATTGCTGATTCATAAAGTGAACATCTGCAATAATTTCATCTCAAACAGGCATGCTTCTATACTATTGATGTTAGTTGTTCAGCCGCATAGCTGGAAACAGTAACACGTCGCGTATTGATGGCGAATCAGTCAGCAGCATCACTAAACGGTCAATACCAATACCCTCGCCCGCTGTTGGCGGCAAACCATACTCGAGTGCCGCAATATAATCGGCATCAAAGTGCATAGCCTCAATATCACCAGCATCTTTTTCAGCCACTTGACGCTGAAAGCGCTCAGCTTGATCTTCAGCATCGTTTAATTCAGAAAAACCATTAGCAATTTCTCGGCCCGCAACAAAAAACTCAAATCGATCAGTCACAAAGGGATTATCATCATTACGACGTGCTAGCGGCGACACTTCTGTAGGATAGGCCGTAATAAACGTTGGTTCAATCAGCTTCTCTTCAACCGTTTTTTCAAATATTTCTATCTGTATCTTGCCTAAACCATAAATATCTTTAACCACAACACCAAGATTTTCTGCGACTTTTGCCGCTGATTCTCTATCGGATAAATCACTTAACGACAAATCAGGATTAAACGCCAAAATTGATTCTAATACTGTCATCCGTCTAAAGGGCTGGCCAAACTCCAAGGAATGTCCTTGGTAATCAAGCTGCGTGCGCGAAAACACATTAGTGACGACTGTTCGCAACATGGCCTCAGTTAAGTCCATCAAATCTTGATAATCAGCATAGGCCTGATAAAACTCGATCATGGTGAATTCAGGATTATGACGCGTCGATAAACCCTCATTACGAAAGTTACGGTTAATTTCAAACACGCGCTCAAAACCACCGACCACTAATCGCTTCAAATACAGCTCGGGCGCAATACGCAAATACATATCCATATCCAAGGCGTTATGATGCGTTACAAAAGGTCTCGCCGTTGCGCCACCAGGAATTGCCTGAAGCATTGGCGTTTCCACTTCCATAAATTGTCGTTCAACTAAAAACTGACGAATCTCATTAATAATGCGTGAGCGTAAAGCAAAAACATCTCGTACTTCTTTATTCATAATTAAATCAACATAGCGCTGACGATAGCGAATTTCGGTATCAGCCAAGCCATGAAATTTATCAGGCAGAGGACGTAATGATTTCGTTAATAACTGAGCATCTTCTATATAGACGTACAAATCGCCTTTACCCGATTTATGTACCGGGCCAGAAGCAGAAACAATATCGCCAATATCCCAGCTCTTAATTTTGGTCACCAACGCTTCTGGCAGTGATTTTTTATCAACATATAATTGAATTTGGCCAGAAACATCTTGCAGCACAATAAACGGACCACGTTGATTCATAATACGACCCGCAACACTGGCAGGTCGATTAAGCGCTTCTAATGTCGGTTTATCTTGCTCACCTAACTCGGCTTGCAACTCACTGGCAAGGCTATCGCGACGAAAATCATTAGGAAAAGCAACACCCGCTTCTCGAATAGTTGCCAACTTAGCACGACGCTCGGCAATTAATTTATTCTCTTCGCTGTTATTAATATTAGAAGAAGACGGTGTTGTATCTTGCTTGTCGCTCATAATGCTTGCTCTTAGTTTTACTTAAGTGAGAGTGTGAGTTTAACTTATTCTGTGTTCATTCAAGGGCTGTTTTTAAAGCCCGCTTTTAAAGCCCTTGCTTTAACGATGCTTCAATAAACTGATCAATATCGCCATCCAATACATTTTGACAGTTGCTGGTTTGCGTACCAGTACGTAAATCTTTAATGCGCTGATCATCTAAAACGTAAGATCGAATTTGACTGCCCCAGCCAATATCCGACTTACCATCTTCTAACGATTGTTTTTCAGCATTCAGTTTTTGCATTTCTAATTCATACAGCCGGGCTTTTAACATTTTCCATGCTTTATCACGGTTTTGATGCTGCGAACGCGCATCCTGACACTGAGCAACCGTGCCCGTGGGTATATGCGTTAAACGCACCGCCGAATCGGTTTTGTTAACATGCTGACC
>DMZE01000267.1 GCA_003492055.1 Cellvibrionales bacterium | reverse complement strand
TCGATTAGAGTATTTAATTGTCACCGAGGCGGGCGCAGAAGTGACCGTAGGCAATAAAACTTACGCTGATAATATTGTTTTGGATGGCGTTCCTGACGATACCTTTATTCAATACATTCAATCACACGATTCTGCTCGTGATGGCATTCGCTTACAATCCTCTGAAGATACTGCAAATCAAGCGCGCTTAAGCTGGTTGTTAATTACTGGTGCGAGCCGAGATGCGCTTTCATATAATAATTTTAGCGGCTTAGTTAAAGATATGTTGGTGATTCATCGTCCTGAATTTTATGACGGTGTTAGTGGCGGGCGTGCAGGTATTTATGCTTCTAATGGCAATTCTTTACCGCTGTTTGTTAATGTGACATTGGCAGGAAGTGACACAACAAGCAAAAATTCGATATCAGCGAACAATCGTGAATTTGGTATTTTATTCGCTGATAACAGTAGTCAAATTCGTATTGCCAATACAATAATTCTTAACTTTCGTAATGGTTGTTATGAAGTGGATGAAACGTCAAATCTTTCGGCCATGAGTTTGGGTAATACGGATATTACGCAAGGATTTATGGGAGGGGTGCATTGTGGGCATGAACGTTCAGGCCTTGTCGATAATATTTTTGTGCCATTTGTAGTACGCGATGGTGGTATTAATCTTCCTGCTTTAGTATTAGACGAAGGTATACATTTTCATGGCAATACAGCATTCAATTTTGAAGGTGAAGTTAATCCAAATGGTACGGTGACATCCCTTTGGTATTTGAATAGTATTGGCGAAGGTTTGAATTCTCTTACCGAGAATGATTCAGGAACGTTGAGAGCTTTTGTCGATGGAGATACGAATAACGACGGCGTCATTACAGATGCAGATAAAGACTTTCAGCCACTGCTTAATAATGCAGATGATTTTTTTGGCGGTGTGACTGGATTAAGTGTTCCTTCGCAGGGTTATGACTTAACTATATTAGGTGCAAGTCGTAATTCATCAAAAGAGTTTGCAAATGAATTTGATGCTTGGACACTTCAAACGGCAGGTGTTTTTCCAGATAAGGTAGAAGGATTTGAGCCATAATTATTTATGGCTCATATTCTATCGTTGAGATTTAAGCGCGCTTAGTTTTAACGCCTTCTTTTGTTCCCAGTAGTAAAACGTTAGCTGGACGCATGGCAAATAAACCATTGGTCACTACGCCAGTAATATTATTAATTTGGCGTTCGGTTTCTAACGGGTTTACAATTTTTAAATTTCTCACATCTAAAATATGATTACCGTTATCCGTTATTACTCCTTCGCGATATACAGGCATGCCACCAAGGCCAACCAGCTTTCTTGCCACGTAGCTTCTGGCCATTGGGATAACTTCAACGGGAAGTGGAAAATCACCTAACACGCCAACTACTTTGCTTTCGTCGGCAATACAAATAAACTCTTTGGCCACGGCAGCAACAATTTTTTCACGGGTTAAAGCGGCGCCGCCACCTTTAATAAGATGTAAGTGCTCATTGGCTTCATCGGCCCCATCAATATAAAAATCAATTTCTGATACGTTATTTAAATCCAGTACGGTAATACCGTGTTCACGCAGGCGAGTGGAGCTAGCTTCTGAGCTGGAGACGGCTGCACGAAAGTGCCCCTTTATGCTTGCGAGTGCATCAATAAAAAAATTCACTGTAGAGCCGGTTCCTACGCCAACCACACTATCGAGATCCAGTTTGGGTTTAATTAAATCAACGGCTGCTTGCGCTGCATCGCTTTTCAGTTGGTCTTGTGTCGATAGTGTCATGTGGCCTCTCATTGTTTGGATTTTTACGGCGTTAGTGGAGGATAAACGCAGTTCTCACTTTGGCTGTTGGTTGGCGTGCACGTAGTCACAGTTTGATGACGACGTAAGGCCTTTTTTCTTTTCTGACTCTAGAATAAAAATATCACTCACCAAAAATACGATATTGCTCATTTTTAAAAGATCTTAATACTTATGGATACTTACTACGCCACATGCCTGATTTTCGTTTTAGCGACTTTAATGACAGCGCTTGCGCCTCTGCTTTAAAAGTCTTTTTATAAAACGCTCACTTCAGACCTCTCTTTTTGCCATTATATGATGCGCACGTCTATTCTGTGTAGAAAAAATTAAAAATAACACTTTAGCTTTTTCGTGCTTCTCATCCATTGATCGGCATGCTAATTGAAACTCGACTTCTAATAGACTTTAAATCCTAAGCGAACTAAAGACTACGAAATATTTGTTTGGGTGTTGCTATGCCATTGAGTGTTATGTCCCATGCTTCGACGGGCACTGCTTCGACTTGCTGTAAGCTATGTCCCAGTCCGAAACTTTTAATTCCCCTATGGCTGCGCTTACTGCTGGCCAAAAAGCGATCGTAGTAACCGCCTCCGCGACCTAAGCGATTTGCCGTGCTATCAAAAGCTACCAACGGTACCAAAATTAAATCGAGAGACACTTGTGTGGCAATTCTCGCAGCACAGCGCGGTTGTTTGATTCCCCATTGTCCCGTCACTAATTGTGTGTGGCGAGTGTAAGGAACAAAGCGCAGAGATTTTTGTTGGGTGGGCACGGGCAAATAAACGTGTTTGCCGAGTGCCCATGCTAGCTGATGAATAAAAGACGGGTTAATTTCACCGTCGTTAGGCAGATAGCTGGCAATAGATTTAGCGTGCATAAACTCTGGGCAGCGTTTAAGTAAAGCGCAAAGTTTTTTGGCTTGCGCATACTGTTGGTAAGGTGGCAGAGCTCGCCGTGCAGAGCGATACTGCTGCCTTAATTGATGTCGCTGCTCAGTCAAGTCACTGTTTTTTTTAGTGTTTAAGTAATCAAAAAATGCCATGCGTTTATCTATCGTTTATTACGGATAATCATTTCGCGATATTGAGGCGTTATTGTATAAGACGAAGCTGTTTTTGTCGCTGTGATGCTTTTTTTGCTGATGAGCTTGTTACTGTTAATTATTAGTCTTATTAACCTATTGATAGAAAAATATTGAGATAGTCAGTGAAGTCGTAAAGTAGGCTGGGGGAGTATGCAAAGGGCGCAGGGTATAAGGTATTTGAAGATATGAAATGAAAAAATATAAAGAAAAATAAGAACGCCCCAAGGTACCGCTGTCATTAGCGGCCTCGAACCGAAAAGGTTCAAGGTGGTGGATCCTGCAGTAGTTCAGGCTTCTCGGTCATGCCGAGCATGCACACAGCTACCAACGAGGAACCTCCGGGTGGGTATTATCGGCTCAAGGACATGCTGACTGGCGAATACCCCAGGGAGTTCGCACTTAGTGTAAACCATCTTGGCAGTGACGGAAATAAAAGATATCGAGCATTTACAATTTAGTTAGAGGAGTTAAACAACGCAATTCGTTAGATTTGCATTTGTTTAGCGCTTTGTAGCGCATTATCAAGCTTTTTGTTAAGCGTTTTAAGCATATCTGAAGTTTCTTTGCCGGCAACTTGGTCTTTAGTTTGTAAAAATTCATGCGACAAGTTGAGGCCTGCCATTATCGCAATACGTTCTAGACCAATAACTTTGCCTGTATCGCGAATATCACGCATACGCTTATCAAGCTGGGCCGCTGAATCCACCAAGTCATCTTGCTCGCTGGCAGGGCAGGATACTTGAAAGTCCTTACCCATAATTTGGACGTTGAGAGTGATAATTTTATTATCGTCTTCATTGCTATCGGTCATTTTTTCCTTGGGTGGCACTGTGCCTCTTGATAGTTCGGGTGATCGTTCGGTCATTCGCCAGACTCCATAGATTTCAGTCGCGTAATCATCGATTCAACCTTAGTGCGCGCCGTCTCATTTTTTATCAACAATTGGCGACGCTCATTGCTCCATTCGCTTTCGCGGCCGCGCAGTGATTTATTTTCCATATCGAGCGATGAGCATAGCGAGATAAGTTCATCGAGCTTGCTTTCAAGGTGCTCTAATTTGTCTTTCATTATATGGCCTTGGTGTAATGCGCTATCCCTGCTGGATAATATATTGATCTGAGCTTCCTGCTCAAATGGCTTTTGCCCCGTTTTTTTAACCATTTACAATGGTCGAGGTCTCATTTAGCGACTATTCAGAGTCCCTTGAGGGCATAGAGATAATCACTGACGCGTCACTGACGCATAAAGGGTTGCTAATATAGTGCGCAGCGCGATGATGGTCAATAACTGTAAGTCTAAGAGTATTTGATGATGATTGATAATAGTGGTTCAGATATTGCTCCACAGTTCGTATAATTACAGTATTTACTCTCGGCTTCGGCCCACTCTACCTTTAGGTTTTAGATGAATTATCCTGATGTTCCACCGCCTCAAAATTTTGATGAACTGGCCGATTGGCTTCTGACCGTCGATAGCCAATTTTCGCCCTCTGAGCTTCAAGGCGCTATTGTTGGCGCTCTCTGTGGCGCAATGCGCTTACCGGGTGCGCGTTGGGCGCAGTTCGGGTTTGCCGTTATGGGTAGCTCAGAAGCGACTATTCGCCAATTTAGTGGGCTCGCCGAGGGCGCATTAGGCGGTTTGGCACGTGAGCAGTTTGAGTTACTCAGTGGTGAAGATATGGCCTTTCAGCCTTATTTGCCCGATGATGATGAAACGATTGAGCAGCGTACTGAGGGATTAAGTGATTGGTGCCGTGGATTTTTAGGCGGTTTTGCTGAGGCGCAGGCCTACCAACAAAAAAATGCACCACAAAATGACGCCGGTGAGGCGATATTGGCGCCTTCGCTACCAGAGCCGGTGCGAGAGTCATTAAGTGATTTAGCCGCTATAGCGCAGGCGACGGTTGAAGATGATGAGTACGAGGAAGATGACGCTGAGTTAAGTGATGATCCGCTCGAGCTGGATTCGCTTCTGGATGAAGACGGAGAAAGCTTAGATTTTGCACCCGCCGATGCCGAAGCTGCCGAGCGCGATTATATGGAAATTATTGAATATGTACGATTGGCAGCCATGACAGTCTTTAGCGAATATGGCTGGGTTGAGATTATTGAGCAGCAGCAACAGAAGCAACAACAACAGTTGCCTGCGTCAGAGCAGTCAGCGCCACCCGGAGCCACTCAATTTTTTAAATCGGGCAATAAAACTATGCATTAATTTTATGTTATGAGCTGCTTTGCCTTGCTTTGCTTTAGCGAGGCAGTCGTAGACATGATCATAGATATAGATATAGAGATAGGTATAGAGATAAGCCAAATGATGTTATACAACGTATTAACCTTAGCGTTGTTGGATATCAATCAACAAATAGACCGCAAATAGATGACTCGTAAACCCATGGCAAAAATAAATAAATCGGCACTAACATCGACCATTAGCAAGCGTGAGTTTCAGCGACGTCGTCGTGACCTTATGTTGCAAATGGAACCTGATAGTATTGCTATATTACCGTCAGCAAGTACGGTGATTAGAAATCGTGATGCCGAATTTAAATTCCGACAAGACAGTGACTTTCATTATTTAAGTGGCTTTAACGAGCCTGACTCAGTATTAGTGTTAGTGCCGGGCCGAAAGCATGGCCAATGTTTATTTTTCTGTCGTGAGCGAAATCCTGAACGAGAACTCTGGGATGGTTATCGTGAGGGGCCAGAAGGTCTATGCCAGAACTTTGGTGCCGATGATGCGTTTCCGATTACCGACATTGACGACATTTTACCGGGCTTAATGGAAGGTCGAGAACGTGTTTATTATTCAATGGGTAAGCGCCCAGAGTTCGATAAGCAAGTGATGGATTGGGTGAATGTTTTACGTTCTAAGGCTCGGTCGGGCGCGCATCCACCGGGTGAGTTTTTAGATCTTGATCATCTATTGCATGATATGCGCTTATATAAAAGTGCAGCCGAATTACGTGTTATGAAAGAAGCCGCCGATATTTCCGCAGCCGCACATACACGAGCAATGAAATTTTGTCAGCCGGGGATGATGGAGTATCAGCTTGAAGCCGAATACCTCCATGAATTTTCTGCAAGTGGTGCGCAAGCAGCAGCTTATAATTCGATTGTTGGCGGCGGTAAAAATGCTTGTGTTCTTCATTATGGTGAAAATAATGCCATGCTCCGCGATGGTGATTTAGTATTAATTGATGCCGGTTGTGAGTTGAACTGTTATGCCTCGGATATAACGCGCACCTTTCCAGTTAATGGGCGTTTTAGTAAAGAGCAGCAAGCGTTATATGAAATTGTATTGGAAGCGCAAATTGCCGCTATAGAAACCATTAAACCCGGCAGTCATTGGAATCATTCGCATGATGAGACCGTGAGAGTGATTACGCAAGGTTTGCTGGATTTAAAAATTCTACAAGGTGATTTAAAAACATTAATTGAAGCTGAAGCTTATCGCCCTTTTTATATGCACCGTGCGGGTCATTGGATTGGCATGGATGTACATGATGTCGGCGATTACAAAGTGCATGATGAATGGCGCGTGCTTGAGGCCGGTATGGTAATGACGGTTGAGCCCGGTATTTATATTGCTGCCGATAATAAAGATGTAGCGGCCAAGTGGCGTGGTATTGGTATTCGTATTGAAGATGATGTTGCTGTAACGACTAATGGCTATGAAGTGTTAAGCGGTAATGTGGTGAAAACCGTCAGTGATATTCATCAGCTTATGCGACCTTCTATCAATAGTGCTGTATCTGATCCAGCGCAAATCGATTTTATTGGTGGGATGAGTAGCGGTGAAAAAGTGTTAGATAAAAAGCGCTCAGGAAAAACTGTTAAAGCAGCTGCTAAGAAAGCGGTAAAAAAACCCGCTAAGAAAGTTGCTAAGAAGCTTGTCAAAAAGCCAGTTAAGAAGCCAGTTAAGNNNTCATCTAAGACTGTCGCTAAAAAAATTGCACCTAAGAAAAATTCGGCCGTAAAGAAAAAATCAGCGGTGAAGGTCGCGTCAAAAAAAGCAGCTAAGAAGACAGTTAAAAAGGTAGTTAAGAAGGCAGTCATTAAGAAGGCAGCCATTAAGAAGACAGTTAAGAAAACAGCTAATAAAACTGTCAAGAAAGCGGTTAACAAGCCAGTTAAACAAACAGCAAAGAAAGTCATTAAAAAGATCATCAAAAAACCATCGATTAAGAAAAAAGTAGCGACTAAAAAGCCAACAGCTAAGAAGTTAGCGGTTAAAAAATCTGCACCCAAGAAAAAAGTGACTATTAAGAAAGTAGTTGTTAAAAAAGCGGTGAAAAAAGTGACTAAACAGAAAGCAGTTAAGAGAAAAGCGGCGCCCTCAAAAAAACGATCAGCTAAATAAGGCATTATGACAAAAAATAACTCCTCCATAACGCAGCGCAAACACTACGATATTATTATCGCTGGTGGCGGCATGGTAGGTGTTAGCTTGGCTTGCGCCTTAGCTCAGGTGGATAAACACAATCGATTGTCAGTGTTGTTGGTTGATAGCTTTCCTGATCAGGGTTTGGCTAATCATGAGTCGCCACAACAAGCTGTTTATCATCCCAGTTTTGATGCGCGTTCAACGGCGCTTTCCTTAGCCAGTATAGAAACGTATGAATCAATTGGTGTGTTGCCTGCGTTATTGCAGCATGCATCGCCGATTCGTCAAGTGCATGTGTCCGATCGTGGTCATATGGGTAGTACTTTACTCGATGCCAGCGAGCAAAATAAAGAGGCCTTTGGTTATGTGATAGAGAATCAATGGTTAGGGGCGGTGCTGTTAAATCATCTCGCTACTTTACCTACTGTTGAGCGAGTAACAGGTGCTACTGTTAGCAATATCATTCCTAGACAAGCGGGTGTCTCAGTAGATATCACCCTCGATAGAAAATCCGAGGACCAACAATCTAACCGTCATATTTCAACGCTAAGTGCCTCATTGCTGATTGTTGCCGATGGTGCGCAATCCGGATTACGCGACAGCTTAGGCATTACCGCTAGCGTTAAGCGCTATGATCAGCGAGCCGTAATCGCCAATGTGCAAACGCAGCTGCCTCACAACGGTCAGGCTTTTGAGCGCTTTGTTGCCGATGGGGCGGTCGCATTTTTACCTTTAATTGATTTGCCCAACAGTAAAAACCGAAGTGCTTTAGTCTGGACTATGCCTACGCATACCAAGGGTAATGTCGATAAGGCATTACTGGATGACGATGCTTTTATCGCTGAATTACAAAAAGCGTTTGGCCATCGTCTGGGTACTATACAGCGAATAGGCCAGCGACAAAGTTATCCGCTTGCCTTAACTATCGCCGATGAAGTGGTGAGGAATCATATTGTCTTAATGGGCAATGCTGCGCATTCATTACATCCAGTGGCGGGGNNAGAAATCATATTGTATTAATGGGTAATTCAGCGCATTCATTGCACCCAGTGGCTGGGCAAGGGTTTAATCTTTCGCTTCGCGATATTGCCGCATTGGTTGAACGTATTGGTGGCGCTATTGAGCAGCAAAAAAATATTGGCTCTTTGGCATTGTTAGAGAATTATGCCGAGGCACAGATTAAAGATCAAAATCTAACGATTGGTTTTAGTCATAATTTAATTGAATTGTTTGGTCAGCAAAATCTGCCCGTGCAGCTCGGAAGAAACTTAGGTTTGTTAGCATTGGATTTATTAACGCCGGTTAAAAACCGCTTCTCTGATCGCGCAGCAGGCATCACAGGTAGAAAATCATTACGATGAATGAATCATTCGATATTGCGATTGTTGGTGCGGGCCTGGCAGGCACGGCGCTTGCCTGTGCATTATGTGCAGCAGCTGCATCGAAGTCGGGGCCATTACGTATTGCTTTAATTGAAGCAAAAACCATGAAAAGCGGTTGGCCAGAATGCAATGAAGGTATTCATGGCTTTGATCCGCGTGTAAGTGCATTAACAGTAGCTTCTCAAGCTTTTCTTACCGATGTCGGCGTTTGGCCGGCGATGACTCGGCAGCGTATTAGTCCATTCGAAAAGATGCAAGTATGGGATGCTGAGGGAACGGGTGCGGTGAGTTTTGATGCGGCGGATGTCCGCGCACCGGTTCTAGGTCATATTGTTGAAAATCGCGTAACGCTTGCCGCTTTAGTTAATCAGCTTAAGCAGTCGCCAAATATTCAAACTTTTGATGGTCAAGCCGTTGCCCATTTACACTTGCCAGAAAATCCAGAAGATGAAACGCCAAAACTCACTTTAGAAGATGGCACGGTTATTCATAGCACATTAATTGTTGCTGCTGATGGCGCAAACTCGCCATTGCGAGAGATGGCAGATATAGATGTGCGAGAGTGGTCTTATGAGCATGATGCCTTAGTTTGTACTGTGAGTGTTGAACAGCCACATCAAAGAACCGCATGGCAACGCTTTACGTCCTTTGGGCCGTTAGCTTTTTTACCTTTAGTTACTAATACTGACGATAAAAATTATTGTTCAATTGTTTGGTCGCAAACGGGCGAAAAAACGACAGCTGCCATGGCCATGAATGATGAAGATTTTTGTGTTGCGCTTAGTCGAGCATTTGAAAATCGTTTGGGTAAAGTCACCGCTTGCTCAGGCCGTTATAGCTATCCATTACAGCAGCGTCATGCCGTAGATTATACGAAAGCGGGCTTCGCCTTAATTGCGGATGCGGCGCACAGCATTCACCCTTTAGCGGGACAGGGTATTAATTTAGGCTTGGCCGATGTTAAAGTATTATCGGAATGTATTTTGGCTGCACATACGCGTGGTCAGAGTGTCGGTGATATCGCTGTACTTAATCGTTATCAGCGTCAGCGTAAGGGAGATAATCTTGCGATGATGTCAGCAGTCGAAGGTTTTAAGCGTTTGTTCGCGCCCATTCCACTGCCGTTACGTTGGTTGCGTAATTCAGGCATGAATTTTTTACAGCAGCAAACTAAACTCAAAAATCGTATTATTAAATATGCCATGGGTATT
>DMZE01000065.1 GCA_003492055.1 Cellvibrionales bacterium | reverse complement strand
TAAGGAAACCATTAGCGTAACGGCTATTAATGGTATAGATAGTCATGTAAGTAATGGTGACGATTCTAAAAACGATTCTAAAAACAATGCTAAAAACGATGCTGAACACATCGAATCTAACGACACTCTTTCTAATGACACTCGATCTAACAACAAATTAGCTAACGAATAATACAAGACGAAATTATGACCCGCATACTCCTAGTTGAAGATAACGAAATGAATCGCGACATGTTGACGCGACGCTTAGAGCGCAAAGGCTTTACGATTGAAGCCGCCGGTGATGGTGAAGAAGCACTTAAAAAGATTGCCGCCTCACAACCCGATCTTGTCTTAATGGATATGAACTTACCTATTTTGAATGGCTGGGCAACCTGTCGCGAATTGCGCGCCAACCCGGCAACAGAGTCGTTACCTATTATTGCGCTAACCGCACACGCCATGGCCGAAGATGAACAAAAAGCACGAGCAGCGGGTTGCAACGACTATACAACCAAACCCATTGACTTCCCTTTACTGCTCGCCAAAATTGATAACTTACTGACAGCTTAATGACTATGCTTTTAACGGCTGTTTTTATAACGACTAATAAACGGATACACTTTTTGTGATTTCCCTACCAAGACTAACACTGCGCCTGCGACTCTCAATTTCAATTATTGCTATTGTGGCGTTATTTACACTGACTAACCTCACCTACCAACTCAGTAGTGAAAATCGTAATCTACGACTCGATAACTTACAAAACGCCGTTGCCAGTCAACTCGCCACCGTCACCATTCGACAATTATTAGAAAACCAAGAAAAAGAAATTCTAGTCTTAGACGCCTTAAAAGATGGCGGCAAAGAGCAGCTGAGTAAAGAAGAAATTCAGAACGGCCGATCCGACTTAAGCAGCCTGCAAGCGGAAATACGCCGTTTAAAACCCTATGTTTATGCCGAAACCGTTGATAGCTACAACACACTTTTAGCGGGATACGATGCGCTTCATGATGGCTGGTACCGATTTTATGTTGGCTATAATAACAACCAAACACCCTCTACCATTAAAATTGAGCGCGCATTTGCCAATACCATGCAATTGCTTAGCGATTTTGAATCCTTAGAAATTCTAGCTGCTGAACAACAAACCTTAGACTTACAAAAAACCGTGCGCTTTACCGATCGCATTACATTGACCATCTATTTATTTACTATTGCACTCACCGTCAGTCTTGGCTATTTATTAATTCGCTATACCAATCGATCATTAAACGAACTTAATCTCGGTACTGTGCGCATAGGTGGCGGGGATCTCAAATACCATATACCCGTCAACAATGATGACGAAATTGGTGACCTGACTATCGCCTTTAATGAAATGTCAGATAAGTTAAGCAACGCCATGGCACAGGTCCAGCAATCGAAAGAAAAAGCCGACCAAGCCAACCGCTCAAAGACCAACTTCCTTGCCAATATGAGCCATGAACTTCGCACGCCACTGAATGCCATTATTGGCTATAGTGAAATGATTATTGAAGATTATCGCGAAGAAAAAGCCTTAGACGCCGAGCAAGCCGTCGAAGATTTAGCACGTATTCTTAGCTCAGGTCGTCACCTACTGCAATTAATTAATGATGTACTCGATTTAGCCAAAATCGAATCTGGCAACATGACGGTATTTAATGAGACCTTTGATAGTGTTGATATTATCGAAGAGCTAATGAGCACCATGGCGCCGATTGCAAAAAAAGGCGACAACTTATTAGTGTTAGAAAAATCTCAAGACATCCCTCATCTTTATAATGATGCCGTTAAATTCCGTCAGCTATTTTTAAACCTATTAAGTAATGCCTGTAAGTTTACCCATAATGGCAAAATCACTATTCTTGTTACCTATAACGCAAAGACACGTCATGCGGTTTATCACGTCAGTGATACGGGTATCGGCATGACACCGTCACAATTAACGCGTGTCTTTGAAGCCTTTGTTCAAGCCGACTCTAGCACCTCGAAAAAATACGGCGGCACAGGGCTTGGCTTATCCATCTGCAAACAATTTGTTGAGTTAATGGATGGCTCCATGGATGTCACCAGCGCAGAAGGTGAAGGTACAACGTTTACTATATTACTGCCTACTCGCGCGCCCATTCAAAAACGCACCGATGCCATACCAGCAGAAAACCAACAAGAGTTAAGTTTAGATCTTAAAGCATCCAGCAGCAGTGAAACCACCAGCGTTTCTGAAGAAGATGCCCTAGGCCGTGTGCTGGTAATAGATGATGATCCTGAATCACGGCAACTACTGTTACGCCATCTCGAAAAAGAAAACTACATTGGTTTAGAAGCCGGTGATGCTAAACAAGGCATTGCAATAGCCAACGAACAACAACCCGATTTGATTTTACTGGATTTAATGATGCCCAACATTGATGGTTGGACGGCGTTATCGGTATTAAAAGAATCGCCGAGCACACGACATATTCCCGTCATATTACAATCCATGCTCGATGAAAAAAATCTTGGTTTAGATTTAGGTGCAGCAGAATTTTTACCCAAGCCGGTTGATCGTCAACGTATGGCGACAATACTACGCCACCTCAATCCTCAAGATCGTCGCGGCGCTGCATTGTTAATTGCACCAGAAACAGAGTCACGAAAATTATTGCTTGAAGAATTAACCGATGAAGCATGGCAATGCATGGTGGCAACATCAATGGCGCAAGTCATTGAACGTATTCAGCAAAAATCACCCGATATCATTTTTATTGGCCTAGGCATGCCCTATGATAGCGTGCTAGAAATACTGGCTATGTTAAACGGTAAGTTAAACGGTAAGTTAAACGATGGGTTAAACGCTAAACTAAGCGACAACATCGATGCATCCACAGACAGCACAGAAGACGCATTAGCATCATTAGCAACAGCAATAACAGCGCCTATTTATGTGGTCAGCGAAACACCGTTGGGCAGTAGTCAATCACGTCGACTCGACCTGCCTGCTGACCAAATTATTTTATTTAATAAAGATGACAAAAGTAATCTAGAGAAAATATTAAACTTGAGCTAAACCGTTAGTGCTGTTAATTATCTAGGCATCAATTGGATACTCTTTATTTATTATTTAGCTACTCACTTTTTAGGTTTAAAGGTATCACTATTACTAATCATATGGTCCCACTCAAACTGCGCATTAGCTAACACCAAATTCCATATCATAGACAAGGTTGGAATGCCGTCTTTGATTGCACAACCACCCGCCCAAGAACTAAGACTGCCATACTCATCCCAATTAACCGCAAAAGTTACTGCTGTAATATGATCCAAACCCTCTAGCGGCGAGGCATCATTCACCCAGCCCATCACAACAAACGTTTCACCACCGGCTTGATCAGACGAAACAAAATGCCCCGATAGTTGCCCATTGCCTTTAATATTCGAAATAATCAATGTTGAGCCTAGCTCGTTAAACCACTGCCCTTTTAAATTCTGACAAGTCGGCGTAGCCGCATAAACCGTATTCATAAAACACAGTGCATAACTCGATAATATGATTTTAATGCATCCAAAACGCTTGGATATTTTCATAAATTCCTCCGTAAATTTTATCTAACAACAATCCATAGGTCGTACGTACTAAATCCGCGCGAAATACTATAACTCACTCATAAACTTTGCACTGCCTAGTTCAAAAAAAGAGCGTTAATAAGTAACGAAAACGAGAGGTAGTCGTCAATAGCAAAACACTTTAAAAAAAAGATACATATCTGAAAAAAACGGAAAAACTGAATAGCCGTTGAAGATAAATTTAATCGCTAATAACCGGGTAAAAGAAGTGCTGAAAAAACTATAGAAATTAACAGGGATAAAAAAATTATTTTTTATAACATTAAAGTGTGCGATTAAAATAACGCCGCAAAGCGAGAGATCATGCGCTGACTGAATAGAAGAGTAAACATGATGATTTTCCTTTGGATAGCTTTTAAATGATTTTTTTTATCGGTTAATATAGACCTTTCGCAATCAGTAAAAGTTTCTGCTTCTTAGACAATTTCTTTATCGCACTTTCGGCAATACTCGCGGTAGAACGATTCAGCATTTGCTGCTGAAAAACCAGCTTTAAAGGGCCCTTGCCACGAAGCGCTTTAGCGCCTTTAATGCCACCTTCGCTGTGTTCAGCAAAACGTCGATTAACATCGGTTGTGATTCCCGTATAGACGCGACCATCTGCATACTCAACCATATACAAAAACCATTCAGTTGCTATTACGGATTCTTTCTCTGACACCTTCTTGGGCAGCTTCTTTGATTCTTTCTTAGGTGCTTTCTTAGGTG